>JBEAZM010000172.1:0-4828 GCA_041170125.1 Actinomycetota bacterium | reverse complement strand
GATGATCGACCAGCTCGCAAACCACGTTTTGCCAGCGATGACCGTCCAAGCAGTCGCCTACATTCGGACTCCCGCTCTGGCGAACGCCGCGGCCGTGATGACCGAGAAGGGGGCCGAGATTTTGGTGACAGACCCCGCAAGCCGCGTGCCCGCAAAACTGAGGTTGATAAATCCTCAAACCGGGCAGCCCGCCGTGCTCACCTCCAACCAAATGCACCTGCTGCTGGTAAAAAGAAGCGCGCAGCCAGTGAAGGAGCATCCTCCCCAAAAGGTCGGCGTGGTAAACCACGCCCCTCGAAACGTAAATCTCGTTAAATGATTAATGGGCCGGAGTAATTCTCCGGCCCATTAATCATTGTTCCTTAGCCAAGCAAAATGAATGGCAAATCAGATGTGTTCGCAAAGAAATACGCCAAAATCAAAGCAGCTCCGCCAAGCGACAAGTCTTTGTTGAACGAGATCATGGTGTTTTGCTTTGCCTGGGCGTCAGTTTCAGACCAAAAGTTGTGCATGATGAATGCGGTTGGGATCAGAAACGCAGCAAGCAACAGTGAACCAATCACTGGATAGACGCCGATCAAGATTGATAGCCCACCAGCCAACAGCATGATGCCGGTGACCACAACTGAAAGCCCCGCAGCTGGGACATTCTTGTACTTGGCATAACCAGTCATGGCTTCTCGCTGAGCGAAGTGGCCAAAGGCTGAACCCAAGAACAAGAACGCAAACAACACGCGTCCGATAATGAACAAGATTTCCATTTTTCTCCTTTTGTAGTAATCAAACATTAGTTGAACATTCAACTAAATGCAAGCATCCGGGCTTTAATCTTGGCCACTAACAAAATGGGAGAAAAATGAAACTCAGCTACGTTGTCCTTTACTGCAAAGACAGTGACGAAAACGCGAAGTTTTGGACCGAACAACTGGGGATGGTCAAGAAAGACGAAATTCAAATTGGCGAGCACAAAGTCATCAAAGTTGGATTCGTTGATCAAACTTTCAGTTTCGAACTAGTTCCACTAGAACTAATGCAGGAAAATCCAGATGGTTTAGACCTAGCAACACCATCAATTGCGTTTGAGGTTGAGAACATTGAAGAACTGCACACTCAACTCAGCGCTCGTGGAGTAAAAGCCACCGAGCCAAACGACCATATGGGACGGATGTCATTCGCCTTTGCTGACAATGAAGAGCGCTGGTTCGCCGTACTTAAGGCCTAGCACTACCGCACAAATAAAAAGAGCCTCGAAAAAATTCGAGGCTCTTTTGCGTAAGTGGAGGTGCCGAGAATCGAACTCGGGTCCAATGCATACGATCGAGGTCTTCTCCGGGCGCAGCCTCTGTGTCGTTAGCTCAGCTTTCGCATTCCTTGAGGCCCATGCGATAAAACAGCCAAAGTCACTGTTTGATTTTCCGCCTGGTTCCGTGACCGAACCACTTGGTTAGCTATCTGACGACGGAGGGTCTTACCCCGATAGCAGAGGTAAGTCTCCGGACTTTTAAATGCTCGATTGCTTAGGCAGCAAGAGCGAAGTCAGTGCGCTGAGAGTTGGCACTTGTTTTTTTCTGTAGAGGTTTAAGAGATCACCACAGCTTCTCTGCCCGCTTCTCCTGTCACGACAGTCACTGTCGAAACCTGTCACCCCCAGGTGACTTGAGAAAATATCTCTATTTAGTTGTTATTCAATTTTGGGTACAGACTACTTTGTTCTGCTGACACATACAACGCAATCGCGCGCTAGTTATTCCATACCTTTATTGCGACGCCCCTGAGCTCGGTTTATTTCGCGAGTGGCATCTCGTTCAGCAATCGCCTGTCGCTTGTCGTGCGATTTACGGCCGCGTGCTAGACCAATCTCTACCTTGACTCTGCCTTCTTTGAAATAAATCGAAAGTGGCACCAAGGTGTAGCCCTGGCGGTTGATGGCTTGATTGATTTTTCGAATCTCGGCAGCGTGCAATAACAACTTTCGCTTTCGCCGCGGCTCATGATTTGTCCAAGTTCCCTGTTCATATTCAGGAATGTGGACATGTTGCAACCAAATTTCACCATTATCGATGGTGCCGAAACCATCAACCAGAGAGCAGCGTCCAGCCCGAAGTGATTTAACTTCGGTACCAACCAACACGACGCCAGCTTCGTAGGTTTCCTCAATGCTGAAGTCGTGCCGCGCTTTCTTGTTTTGGGCAATTAATTTTCGCCCAGTTTCTTTTGGCATAAAACTAAGAATAACTTCTTAAGCTGCTGAATAGCCATTCGCTTTGCTTGGATGCTCCAAAGCAAAGCGGCTGATTAATTTGCACAAGCAATTTTTTGTTTCTTATTGCCAAACCAACCCATTGGATCCCAAGGATCGCCGTCGATTCGCACTTCCCAGTGGAGATGTGGACCAGTTGACCAACCAGTGGAACCGACTTTTCCAATAGTCTCGCCACGTTTCACGCTGTCACCTTTTTTAACAGATTTTGAAAGTTGGTGGGCATAGAAAGTGGTCATGCCATCGCCGTGTGCAATTAAGGTGTAATTGCCGTAGATGTTGTCATACCCGACTGATGCAACTCGGCCATCTTCCGCTGCTTTGATGGAAGTGCCGGATGGCGCTCCTAAATCAATACCTGTGTGGCACGAGCGGTAGCCGTAAACGGGATGGGTGCGCCAACCTGCCACCTGAGCACCTGAAGGCCGGGAGGCTCCCGATACTGGCCAGAGCAGATTTCCGTTGCCAGATAAGTCGCCATCGTTGTTTGCAGCATCTTGAGCTGCCTTGCGAAGTTTCTCTTGCTTTTTCTTCAAAGCGTCATAGCGCGACTTAACTTCAGATTGGTATTTACGCGCAATCGCTAGAGCAGCAGAGCGCTCCCGTACCAACCGATCGACTTGCTTCTGCGCCATCTCAGCCGCATAAGTAGCCTGAGCGGCTGTCAACACCTGTTCTTCAGCTGTTGCTTTCTTTTTTGCCTTTTTAGCTTCGAGTGCCGCAAGTTGAGCAGCTTGTAAATTCAAGTCCTCTTTGGCTTTTACCAGCGAATTAATTAGATCCAACTTCGAGTCGTGCCAAGTCGATATTGTTTCAATCCGCGCGGTGAAATCCTCAGGTGTATCTGAACCGAGCACGATTGCCATTTCGGACATCGGCCCTTCTCGATATAGAGCCCGCACCAAAATGGTTACTTCGGTTTCCTGCTGAGAGATTGCTGACTTCGTTTCTTCCAAAGTCATTTCAGCGAGATCCGACTGGATAGTTACATTTCGAAGTTCTTTCGATGCCTTAGCGTCGGCCGCTTTGGCTGCAGCAAGCGCGGCCTTCGCCCGCTTTAATTTGGCTTCAGCTGCAGGCAAGGCGGATGCTGCACGATTGTACTTAGAGAGCGCTTTAGAAACTTTTTCATTTGCGCTATCTAAATCTTCGCCCGCATCTTTAATTTTTTCTTTTAAAGACTCTGCAGGCAAGGTTGCGGTTGCGGGCAAATAAGTTCCACCTAAGGCGAACATCAAAGCCAGCACTGCAAAGAATTTAATTTTCACAGTTACACCTTCAAATACTTTCGAAGCGTGACTACCGCTGCCAATACCGCCAAACCGACACCAACCACAAGCATTGGGACTAGGACTGCAAAAACTGCATCCCAGCCAATGAAGTTTGTAAAAGTGTAAGTCTCGGCTAGCGACTGATCGATTAAATAGAACTTAGTAAGTGCAAGACCGCCGAAAGCCAAAGCAGTCCCCGCCAGTGATGCAATTCCAGCTTCAAGAACGAACGGCAACTGGATTGACCAGTTGCTAGCCCCAACCAAACGCATAATCGAGGTTTCGCGTTTCCGGCTGAAAGCCGCAACCCGCATCGTGTTGGAGATGAGCAAAGTTGTAACAACCAGCATTGCCAACGAAATTGAGAGCGCTAAGTTTTGAAGTCCATTCAATGCTTGGAAAAGCTTTTCCAAAGCCTGCCGCTGATCCCGCACATCCTCGATTCCTGGACGATCGCGAAATGCCGCAGCGACGATGTTGTACTTCGTAGGGTCACTGAGTTTCACGCGGAAAGACTCCGGCATTTGTTCTTCGGTTGCAGTCTCGGCTAGAGGAGAACCTGCGAATTGTTCCTTGAAACGCTCTAGCGCTTCGGCTTGAGATTCGTAATAAACCTTGGCTACGAGTGGAGCCAAGTCTTCGAGGTCTTGCCGAATGTTGGCCCGTTCCGTATCTGTGATTGCGCCGCTGGCACACGAGGGTTGGTCACTTATGTCACCACAGAGGAAGATAGACACTTCGACTCGGTCGTACCAAAAATCCTTCATTTCATTAACTTGCGCGCGCACCAAAAGTGAGGCACCAAAGAGTGATAGCGACACCGCGACTGTGATGATGCTTGCAAACGTCAAAGTGAGATTGCGCGAAAGCGAGGCTTTTACTTCGCTGAGAATAAATCCAGCCCGCATCTCAAGCACCCGTTCCGTAAACGCCACGCGCCTGGTCTCGCACCACTCGACCCTCTTCGATTTCAATTACACGTTTACGCATCTGATCAACAATCGCAACATCGTGCGTAGCCATAACTACGGTTGTGCCGATTCGATTGATGCGGTCTAACAATTTCATGATGCCAATCGAGGTATCCGGGTCAAGGTTGCCGGTAGGCTCATCAGCGATTAATACTTGTGGACGATTCACAACGGCACGAGCGATTGCGACACGTTGTTGTTCGCCACCAGAGATTTCACCCGGGTAGTTGTCGCCTTTACCCTCAAGCCCAACTAGCTCAAGAGCTGCCGGCACAACCCGGCGAATCTCTTCGGCAGGTCGACCAATAACCTCTAGAGCAAACGCC
>JBEAZM010000171.1:0-5133 GCA_041170125.1 Actinomycetota bacterium | reverse complement strand
GAACATGATGCACCGAATAATCTAAAGATTGATGGTTGGTTACATCGCATGGCTGAGGTCGATGGACTTATTGGGTGATTTGTCAGAAAATCCCCTCATGCATTTCGAGAAAAATGATCCGCTGCTAACTGCCATGATGGAAGTCGTACGGGGTTTGGACTTGCGTTCCACGCTTGAGCGAATCGTGGCTTCATCAGCATTTGTTTCGCATGCGAAATATGCAGCTCTCGGAATTATTGATGAATCGGGTCATGTTGCCGACTTCATTACTTACGGCATGACTGACGAACAAATTGCGCGGATGCCGCATCCGCCACAAGGTGACGGCGTATTAGGTTTGCTAGTGAAACACCCACATCCAATTCGGCTCGATGTCTTGTCTGAGCACCCAGCCTCCGTGGGCTTCCCTGAAAACCACCCGGCCATGAACTCGTTTCTCGGTGTTCCTGTCCGAGTGCGTGGTGCAGTTTTTGGGAACCTTTACTTAACAGAGAAAAAAGACGGCAATGCCTTCACAAACGATGACCAGGAAATGATCATGGCGTTAGCGGCGATTGCTGGCTTAGCGATTGAGAATGCGCGTTTGAGCAATAAGAATATGGAACTTGCGGTTTATCAAGATCGGGATCGCATTGCGAAAGACATGCACGACTTGGTGATTCAACGTCTTTTCGCAACCGGTCTGACACTTCAATCAATCGCGCCGAAGTTAGCTGACATGCCAACCGAGGCTGAGAAGTTGAGTGCTTCAATCACTGAACTCAACAACACCATTAAAGAACTCCGCCAAACAATTCTGCATCTCACCTCAACAGACTCGGATCGAGTAACACTTCGTCGTCGCGTGATGAGCGAGGTTGAGTCTTATCGAAGCTTCTTAAGTAGCACTCCTTCGATCACATTCGAAGGGGCTATAGACACCGTCACACGAACCGAAGTTGGCGAACAACTGGTTGCAACATTGCGCGAGTTGCTCTCAAACGCTGTGAAGCATGCCAGTGCCACGCACTTAGCGGTGAGCGTGCAAGTAATCAACCAAAACTTAGTTTTAACAGTTGTTGATGACGGGGTGGGTTATGTTGAAACTGAGCGCCGAAGTGGTTTGAGTAATCTGGAACTTCGGGCAAAAGCGCTCGGCGGCAATTTTGAGATCAGCCGTCGCTCACCTCGAGGCACTCGTGCTTGCTGGACAGTGCCAGCCTAAAACTCTTTTTGAACCAATTCTTAGTTGTGGCCAGTTTCGCCGATTCCAAGCCGTGCAATAAATGCGGCAGCTTGTGAACGACGTTCCATACCAAGTTTGGCAAGCACGGATGAAACATAGTTCTTGATTGTTTTCTCAGCTAAGAACATGGCTTCTGCGATTTGCCGGTTGCTCATACCTTCACCGATAAATTCCAAGACCCGGCGCTCCTGGTCTGTTAAGTCCTCGAGCATGGAATAGACCGAACTGCCTTGCGACAGCCGTTTACGGATTTGGTCCACAGCGTTTTGGTCGAGCAGTGATTTGCCGGTTGAGACATCGCGAATCATTTTGATGAGATCGGCAGACTGGATATCTTTCAAAACGTAGCCGTGCGCTCCTGCCAAGACTGCACTCAACAATGCCTCATCATCAGCGTATGAGGTGAGCATTAGCACGTTCACTTCTGGAGCCAAAGTTCGCAAGTCGCGGCATACTTCAATTCCAGAACCATCTGGCAGCCGCACATCTAATACCGCAACATCTGGTCGGCGAGTAACGATTCCCTGTAAACCTTCGGCGCAGGTACCTGCTTGACCAACAACTTCCATTTCGGGGTCAGTTTGAATCAAGTCAATCAACCCACGCCGCACCAATTCATGGTCGTCCATCAAGAAAACGCGAATAGTCACTGCAATCACTCTCCTGAGGTAATTCTGCCTTAGTTTTAAAATCTAAAAACCAGTGGGTGAGTAGGCTTTTGTTATGGCGAAAGTTTCAATTTGGCAAATAGATTGCTCAGATTCTGAATCTGCAGCCGAGCGAAAAGCTCGGGTTCTTACTGCTTTGCCTCAATTACTTGGGAACTGTGACCTACTAGTTCTACCTGAACTGTGGCTTAGTGGCGCTTTCAATCTCTCCGGTATTCCAGAATCTGCAGATTTAGTGGATTCGGATTTTCTGAGTCAACTTCAAGCATTGGTTGACGACTCTAGCGCTGAACTACATGCAGGCACTTTTCCGATTCGAACTGTTAGTGATTCTGCTCGATTTACAAATACTGCACTGCTATTTCGCCCAAACCAGCCTTGCATCTCCTATCGTAAACAACATCTTTTTGGATTTGCGGGCGGTGAAACCACTTTGATGAATGCATCCAATGATGTTGTGGTTTTGGATTCAGCGATTGGCAAATCTGGTTTAGCCACTTGCTATGACTTGAGATTCCCCGAGCTCTTTCGCGTTCTGGTAGATGCAAAGGCGGACAATTTCTTAATTCCGGCCGGCTGGCCAACTTCTCGCATCCTGCATTGGCAGGTTTTATTGCAGGCGCGCGCGATTGAAAATCAAGCGGTTGTGGTCGGAGCAAATTCCTGCGGGATGAACGGCGATGTCGAGTTAGGTGGCAACTCAATGATCATCTCCGCGACTGGGGAGATACTTGCGAATGCGGGAGCCAGTGAAGAAGTGCTAAGCACAGAAGTTGATTTGGCGGAAACTGTGAAATGGCGAAATGATTTTCCGGTTTTGAAAGATCGGAGAAGTTTGTGAGCTCACAGTTTCGAGTCCGAGCACCGGAACTTGTCGGTCCAGGTCAATGGCTAAACACTGGTGGCAAAGATTTATCACTCGCAGCCTTACGCGGAAAAATTGTAATTCTTGATTTCTGGACTTTTTGTTGCATCAACTGCCTGCACGTTCTGGACGAGTTGCGCGAGCTTGAGGCCAAGTATCACGATGTACTTGTCGTAATCGGAGTGCATTCACCGAAGTTTGTGCACGAAGCAGAACTGTCTGCGGTCGAAGCGGCGGTTGAGCGTTATGAGGTGGCGCATCCCGTAATTAACGATCCAGCCATGAAGGCCTGGCAAGAATATGCCGTTCGGGCATGGCCAACTCTGGCAGTTATCGACCCTGAGGGCTACGTAGTGGCACAACATTCTGGCGAGGGACATGCGCATGCACTCGATGTTCTGATTGCTGAACTGGTCGCAAAACACGAAGCAGCTGGAACTCTGAACCGCGGCGACGGCCCTTACGTGGCACCACCAACTCCAGCCCGAAAATTCAAATTCCCAGCCAAAATCGTGCCTGCTGAAAATGGTTTTTGGTTAGTGGATGCTGGCCACCATCAAATCGCTCGCGTAGATGCTGATCTCGAAACTGCAAGTCTGCGGATTGGTAGTGGCGAGCGTGGATTTGTCGATGGTGATTTTGCTGCAGCACGGTTTAGTGAGCCAAACGGCGTAGCGGTATTGCCGCGCGAGATTGCTGAGCAAGTTGGTTACGACTTGGTGGTTGCAGACACTGTGAACCACGCAATTCGCGGAATTGATTTAGCAAACGAAAAAGTAATCACGCTCGCTGGCATCGGTGAACAGTGGATGCAAGGAGATGGACCGACTCGCGAAACCCGAGGCACTGATGTGCGACTGAGTTCGCCGTGGGATGTGATTTGGTGGCCAGCAATTAGTCGGGTTGTCATAGCAATGGCCGGCATCCATCAACTTTGGCAGTTTGATCCACTGACTGGCATGGTTGACGTATTAGCCGGCACGACTAACGAAGGTTTGGTCGATGGCGAATACCGCCAGGCGTGGTTTGCGCAGACCTCAGGACTTGCGGTTTCCAATGACGGTGAGACTTTGTGGCTAGCTGATTCCGAAACTTCCGCATTGCGGTCGCTGCATAATGGCTTAGTCCGCACCCACATTGGGGTTGGGCTCTTTGATTTTGGATTCCGCGATGGTGCCGCTTCTAACGCCAGACTTCAGCACCCACTCGGGATTGCGGTCTTGAGCGATGGCAGCATTGCGATTGCGGATACCTACAACCATGCTGTGCGTCGCTACGACATAGCTAGTGCTGAGGTTTCGACTTTGTTTGAGAATATTGCTGAACCAAGTGGCCTGTTGGCGGTTGGGGAAAGTGAAATACTGATTGTGGAGTCGGCAGCTCACCGAATTGAGCGGCATCGAATTCCGGCAGGGACTTTGAATCAGGGCGAGGCCTTTCGCACTAAGCGTCCAGCTCAAGAGATTGGTTTTGGCGAGATCAATCTGCGTGTTGGATTTACGCCACCTGCGGGTCAGAAACTCGATGACCGTTACGGCCCCTCAACCTACTTGGTTGTGAGCTCTTCGCCGGCGGAGTTGCTAGTTGCCGGTGCTGGCTCTGGCGTTGAACTAGAACGTGTAATCCAGATTGCGGACCCAGCTGTTAGTGGTGTGAGTGAGGGTGTGCTTCACGTATCAGCCCGGGCGGCGTCATGTGATGTTGCGGAAGAAAACGAATTTCCGGCATGCCACATGCATCAGCAGGACTGGGGAGTGCCAATCAAAATTGTGGCAGGAGCATCGACCGATTTAACGCTCTTACTTGCTGGCTTGTAGTTCGTCCCAACGCGGCAGGATTTCATCAAAGAACTGTTCCCACATAGGTGCAAGTGCCACCGAGTAGGTGCGGGTGAAGTGACTGTTGTCGCGCATCATGACCATCTTGTCACGCACGGCGTAACAAGTCTTCGGACCACATTGCAGGCTGAGCGGATCCAAACCGAGTGCACCATCGATGCGGTTCGCAATACCTGCATCGCGGTTGATGTCATCAAGTCCGGCGCCGCGGTTGATCTTGCACTCACTTACGTCGTACACCGACAAACAATCGGCCGGTTCGTAGCCCCATTGTGGGGTGTCACGAAGCACAACCACTTTTATGCCTTGTTTGGTGAAGCGCTTGATGGTTGCTTCGTATTGCTGCGCCCAGACCTCAGCTGCTTTGGTTTTGAGCACAATGCGCTCGCCGGTTTCGCGATCAACAATGGTGTTCCGAAGGAGATTCGACATGATTACAAGGTCGGGCTTCGCTTCGGCAATTTCCGCAAAGACATCGCGCCGGAATTCGTCACAAAGTGTGTAGGGGCCGTTTAGTTGGTCCATCCAAATCGTCAC
>JBEAZM010000170.1:0-4274 GCA_041170125.1 Actinomycetota bacterium | reverse complement strand
CGTGGGGTGAGTACGAATGAACGTTTGCTAGGTGCTCCGGCTTGTCTTTCGACCTACGGTTGCGGGACAGCGTCGGATTTTGACCGACTTTCCCTAGACATCAAACGCAATATGTAGTTGTAGTGGAAAAGATACACCACTACAGGTTGTTTAAAGACTTTGGCACTTTTACTGGGCGTGGCGTACCGCCCACCTTAACGAGTGGTTTTGGCAGCCGCATTGGGCGGAAGGTGAGACTTCGCATGATTGCGTAACTTCCGACACCTTTGAGTTCGGCATCGCCAAACTCTTTCCGCACAGCCCGACGAACTCGGAAAGTTAAGACAATTGAATCAACCGCCATACCAAGGAACATCACTAGCCATACAGATGAGGCAGCAGTCTGAATTTCTCGGTTCGGTACGAATAAGAAAATCATGATGACGAAAGCAAAAGGAACAAACAACTCGCCAACGCTTACCTGGCGATCTACAAAGTTGCGCACGAATCGGCGCACCTGACCTTTGTCGCGACGAGGTAAGTGTTTTTCATCGTTTGTGTAAAGCGCTTTGCGAGATTCAAGGCGTGCCGAGTTTTCCCGTTCTCGCATGGCAATGCGGGCGGCCTTCTTGTCAGCTGGAACCTTGAGAGTTTTTTTCCTAGCCGCTTCTGCTTCTTTACGTTTTGGTGTTGGGCGGCCTTTAGTGTTTTCAGTCTCAGACATTTTTCCTCATTCACCTAAGCTGGAAGGGCAAGCATGCGATCGAGCGCAACTTTAGCCCAGTGTTTCACATCGTCATCAACGGTAATGATGTTGTTGGTTTGTCCGATTAAGAGTGATTCTAAAATCCAAACTAAATGCGGCAAGTCAATTCGATTCATCGTCGAGCAGTAGCAGACTGTCTTGTCCAAGTAGGCGATGTTCTTGTCTGGATGGGCTTTCGCGAGCCTACGCACGAGGTTTAACTCAGTTCCAACGGCCCATGCAGATCCGGCCGGAGCTTGATTGATAGTTTGGATGATAAATTCTGTGGAGCCAACTAAATCGGCTGCTCTCACGACCTCGTTTTTACATTCTGGATGCACCAGCACTTTTACGGCTGGATTCTCGGCTCTCACATCAACCACATTTTGGGCTGTAAATCTGCCATGTACCGAGCAATGTCCTCGCCACAGAATCATTTTTGCGTTGCGAACTTCGGCCTCGGTGAGACCTCCATTTGGTTTGAAGGGGTCGTACAAAACGCAATCACTTAAATCAAACCCAAGGTTTTGCACTGCTGTATTTCTGCCCAAATGTTGATCCGGCAGGAAAAACACTTTCGGTTTTTCGCCGAACGCCCAATTCAGGGCACGTTCAGCGTTCGAGGATGTACAAACAGCTCCGCCATTACGGCCCGTGAATGCCTTTATAGCAGCGGTCGAGTTCATATAAGTGATTGGGACAACGTCGGTCGCGATCCCAATTTCCTCGAACCACTGCCAGGCTTTTTCGACCTGGCTAATTTCCGCCATATCGGCCATCGAGCAACCAGCCGCTAGATCTGGCAACAAAACTTTTTGATTTTCGGTAGTGAGGATGTCCGCGCTTTCAGCCATGAAGTGGACCCCACAAAAAACTATAAATTCCGCATCGGGCCGGGCTGCTGCTTGTTGGGCGAGCTTAAATGAATCGCCGGTTACGTCCGCAAATTCAATTACTTCATCGCGTTGGTAATGATGTCCGAGGATAAAAACTCGATCACCAAGCGCGGCTTTTGCGGCCGTGGCTCGTTCTACTAATCCAGGGTCACTTGCGGCGGGTAACTCGCCAGGACAAGAAACACCGCGTTCACTCTCCAAATCAGAGTTCGCACTTTGCAGCAGGAGAGCCAATGGGCTCGCGGTTGGTTCAGCAAAATCGGTCATGGGCAAAGTTTTACATGACTTAATGACTTACGGTTCGGCAATGCGAATTTTGATTTGCCCAGATTCATTCGGTGGCACCTTGTCCGCACTCGAAGCTTCAAATGCCATTCAAGAGGGCTGGTCCAGCAAATTTCCCGAAACCGAGTTCATCCAACGTCCGTTAACTGACGGGGGAGCAGGATTTGTGGCGTGCATGTATTCAGCTCTTGGCGGCGAGATTTTTTCAACAACTGTCACTGGTGCTTTTGGCGAACAATTGCCAGTCACATGGCTTAAAGTCGGGAATCGGGCATTCTTTGAGGTGGCTCAGATTTGTGGATTAACAGATTCACCAAAAACTTCCAAAGCAGCTATGCGTGCCTCAAGCTTCGGTGTTGGTGAATTGTTGAAAATGCTGGTGAGTGATTCGAGTATTTTTGAAATCTCAATTGGACTTGGCGGATCATCAGTCTCCGACGGGGGAATCGGACTTCTGGCTGCACTTGGAGCTAAGTCAAATGTGGAGCTTCGGGGTGGTGCCGCCGTGCTCAGCGAAATCGAAGAGATTGATCTTTCGCCAATCAAATTACCCGAATCAATCAAAATTAATTTTTTTGCGGACGTAGAAGTGCCATTGACCGGCAAGCGTGGCGCCGCACTGGGATTTGCTTCCCAGAAGGGTGCTATTGCTGCAGACGTGGAAGTGATTGAAAAGGGTTTAGAAAATCTAACTCAAGTGCTTGGGCGGACGGCTGATGGGAAAAATCCGGCGGTGGTAATGGGTGCTGGTGCTGCGGGCGGAATCGGATACGCCTTGTTGTGGCTCGGAGCTGAATTTAAGCCGGGCATCACAAGTGTGATTTCGGAAATGAAGCTCGGTGAAGATTTTGCGAAGGCAGATTTAATTGTCACGGGTGAGGGAAAACTCGACTGGCAATCAGAGGTGGGCAAAGTAATTTCTGGAGTTGCTGATCTCGCTCGAGAATCTGCCAAGCCGGTTCTGGCTCTCGTGGGTCAAAACGACTTGTCGATGCGTGAACTACAAAATCTAGGTATCCACGGGGTTTATGCGGCGGCTGAAATCGCAAGTCTCGAGATGAGTTTGTCCAAGCCTTACGAAACATTGAAGCAAACTGCAGCCCGAGCAGCTCGAACTTGGGGAACACGTAAGGATTAATTTCCGTTTCGGGAATGCCTAAACCGTGGATTGCGTTAAAATCGGGACACCCACATCCCCTGAGGAGTAAAAATGGAAACCGTGGAAACCAAGGGCCTAGTACTAACTGATGCAGCTGCATCAAAAGTCAAGACGCTGATTGACGCTGAGGGTGACGCGAACCTCGCGCTCCGCGTGGCGGTAAAACCAGGTGGTTGTGCTGGCTTCCAGTACGACCTTTTCTTTGACAACTCCAGAATCGATGGCGACATTGTCAAGAGTTTTGGTGGCGTTGAGGTCGTGGTTGATGCTGCGAGCGCTGAATACGTTCAAGGCGCGGTAATTGACTTTGTTGATTCCATCGCCGAATCAGGCTTTAAGATCGACAATCCAAACGCTGCCGGTGGCTGCGGTTGTGGAAAGTCTTTCTGCTAGTCGAACAAACCTTTTAACTGCCAGCTATTGCTGCTGGCAGTACATCAAGTAAATCTTCCAAATCGGACTGTCGCGTACTAAGCGGCAGTCCGATTCTTATGTTTGAAAGATTCTCAATCCCCATAGCTGTGAGTGTTTGACTCGCGGTTGGTTCTAAGCCACAGGCAGATCCAGCCCCAACCGCAAAACCAATTTTGTCCAGAGCTGTGGCTAAAAACTCGGCCTCAACTCGCTCAAGCATGAAAGTTGATAGATGGGGAAGTCGACGCTCGCCATCGAGAATGGATCCCGTAGGCGGTAGCTGTAAACCAGATATTTGAGAAATTTCAGCCTCAAACTGGGATAGCCAAGTTCGCTGACTTTCAGCAATATCTAAATCTTGATTTTCGATAGCAACCGCTGCAGCCGTCAATTCGGCAAGGCTTGGGGCCATGCTGCGGCGTTGAATTGCTGTTAACTTGAACTCGATTGTGCGACTTATCAGGAAGCAAGCGTTTCCGCCGCCAAAACTGTTTGCTCGCACCAAAACCAAATCGCCCACAGGCAGTCCAGGGTTCCGTCCGACCCATTCAGTCGCATCTACCACCAGAACCTCAGATTTGGCTTTTAAATCCACAAGATTCGCAATGACGCCAGTCTCCGGATTGCCAGCTTGGGTGAAATGCCATGCAGATATCTCATCAATCTCGCGGCCTCCCGTATCAACTGAAACGAGTTTGGCTTGGGTTCTTTCTATTAGGTGTTTGCGTAGGTTTGATCGGCTTGTAGCGCTAAACGAGGTCTGGAGGGGCGGTGCAATATCCCCGAGAAACGAGAT
>JBEAZM010000169.1:0-4113 GCA_041170125.1 Actinomycetota bacterium | reverse complement strand
AGTACAGACGCGCGGCTTTGACCAGGAGAGCTCGATCTCGTGGGAGGGCCATCGTCACATCCGTTCAGTCGTAGGAACTTCTGCGCATATGGTTGTATCGGTCACACTCGTGATGCAAGCGTTTTAATAAAAAACTTGGTCACAATTTGATAAATTGTGACCAAGTCTGAGAAATTGTGCAGATTATTATTTTTTAAGTTCACTCATCAGTGCTTTAGCAATAAGTTCGACGTCAGCGGGATCACTAATTCGATGATCTGCATTGATTGTGAAGCGCAAAGTGTCGGAAGCTGGGGAGCTGAATGCCACGGAGATCGATTGTGGCCGAATCAAAATGCCGGTGCTTGAGACAATATTGCTGTTACCGAGATCTACAAAGCCGGTGGTGCTTGAGGTCAGGTTTTCCAATGCAATTTTGCCAGCTTGGGCATTTGTGATGACTGCGCGCAAACCATCCAAGAAA
The DNA here is from genome assembly GCA_041170125.1 of Actinomycetota bacterium. Lineage (GTDB taxonomy): Bacteria > Actinomycetota > Actinomycetes > S36-B12 > UBA5976 > JAFMIT01. The sequence continues at coordinate 3,650 of JBEAZM010000169.1, read as the reverse complement.
TCACCTGTCATATCGGTGGGGATAGTGATGGTTGGAGTCACTACGCCAGCCGGCGCCATCACGCTGATTGCTACTTTCACTTCAGGGAAGCTAACTAGATTGCCATCATTCCAGTTAGCGTGTAGTTCGGGGAAACGCCGCAGCGTGTTCGCCCAAGCAACACTTAGGAACGCAACTCGGTCGAGTTCGGCTTTCGGCAAACTCGCCGGTGCATCAGTATCGAATGTGATGCTGAAGCATGGAATGTCGATTGAACCAGCGAGAGCTTTTGCGATGGCATTGCGAGCTTTGATTCGGTTCTCGATAGTGCGGTTCGGATTCGACGCCGTGGCTGCTGCATTCAAAACGTCGTCATGCTTAATCACACCATCGCGGCCAGTTCCGGCTACGTAGTGCAAATCAATATTTGACTCTGCCGCAACCGCACGTGCTTTTGGCGTTGCGAGCACGGTGTCGTTGATGATGGTTGCTGCAGCCGTTGCGGGGGGTGTTTGCGGGGCTGCAGCAACCGGTGCCGAAGCCACCTCGGTCGTGGGGGTGGCTGCGGTTTCAACTGCCGCGGAGGCTTCAGCGGCAGCAGGTGCGGGGGAATCAAAAATGCCAGCAAGTAAGTCGTCGGTTTCGGCCTCGACCATGATGAGTGGCACGCCAACTTCAATCACATCACCGATGTTGCCGCGCAGTTCTGTAACAGTGCCTGAAGCGGTTGCTTCAACTTCCATGTCGATCTTGTCGGTTGCGACTTCGCAAACAACATCGCCAGCTTTTACAACATCGCCAACTTTGCAATGCCATGTAAGAAGTTCACCTTCGGTCATGGTCATCGACATCTTTGGCATCACGATTGCAACTTGAGGCATGTTTATGGCTCCTGCATTAGTTCAACGACTGCGTCGATGATGTTTGGAATTTGTGGAACAACCGCGCGCTCCAATTGCGGTGCGTATGGAATCGGAATGTCCATACCGCAGAGTCGCTTGATTGGTGCTTCGAGCGAGTAGATGCTCTTGCTTTCGGCTAGTCGTGCTGAAACCTCCGCCATAAAACCGACATGCTTTGGCGCTTCCTGCACGAGCAAGACACGGCCGGTTGCAGCCACTGCCTGTTCGATTGGTTCCATGTCGAGTGGTGAAAGCGTGCGGACATCAATCACTGTGACTTGGATACCTTTTTCGGCAAGCGCCTCAGCAGCTTCTAGTGAACGCGAAACCATGACACCAGTTGCAACTAGCACCGCATCTTTGCCTTCACGTACAACTGCGGACTTACCAATCGGTGTTCTGATTGCAGCTTCAGTTACAGGGCCAGATGTTTTGTAGAGCAATTTGTGTTCCAAAACCATCACGGGGTTTGGATCATCGATAGCGGAAAGCAACAGGCCTTTTGCATCTTGTGCAGTTGCCGGCATGACAACTTTCAAACCAGGCACGTGGGCAAACCAAGCTTCAAGGCTCTGGGAGTGTTGGGCTGCAGCACCAGTGCCGGAGCCAAGTGGAGCGCGAAGCACCATCGGCACACTCAGTTCGCCACCAAGCATGAAGTGGATTTTTGCTGCTTGGTTGACAATTTGATCCATTGCTTGAGCAGTGAAATCAGAAAACTGAATTTCTACAATCGGTTTCATGCCGACAAGTGCAGCTCCAACTGCAGCACCAACAATGCCGAGTTCGGAGATCGGGGTATCGCGAATTCGTTCAGCCCCAAAGCGGTGATAGAGGTCGCCAGAAACACCAAACGCTCCTCCGTAGACGCCAATGTCTTCACCCATCATGAAGACGGATGGGTCGGCTTCCATCGCTTGGCCGATGGCTTCGCGAATTGCTTCTGAGTATGTAATTAAACGGTCGGTCATGAGTTCACCTGTCGAAATACGGATGCGAGGAGTTCAGCTGGATCGGAATCTGGGGCAGTGGTTGCTTCTTGAATTGCGATTCGGATTTTGTCGCGAACATCCGCAGCGAGTGCGGTCATTTCGTCACGACTTAAAGTTCCAAGGGATTCAAGTTTGTCTTGGAATTGTTCAATGGGGTCATCGTTCTTCCACTGTTCAATTTCTTCTTTCGTGCGGTACAAGTTCTTGTCGCTCTTGGAGTGACCCTTCCATCGGTACGTGATGTTCTCGACAATTGATGGGCCTTCGCCGCGACGGGCACGATCGACTGCTTCTTGGGCAGCTGCATAAACAGCATCAAGATCGTTGCCGTCAACAGTCACGCCAGGAATGCCGTAGGCAGATGCACGATCTGCAACGTTGTCGACCTTCATACTTTTTTCGGTTGAGAATGACATGCCGTACTTGTTGTTCTCGCAAACAAACACAACTGGCAGATCCCAAATCGCTGCCAGGTTTACAGCTTCGTGGAATGCGCCTTCGTTCGTTGCACCATCACCGAAGAAGCACATCACGACGTTGTCTTTGTTCTGCAACTTTTGCGCCAGAGCAGCACCTGCAGCTATTGGAATGCCACCAGCGACAATCCCGTTTGCGCCCAGGTTCCCGGTGGCAGCATCCGCAATGTGCATGCTGCCACCGCGACCCCGGCAGTACCCGGTTTGTTTGGCAAGAAGTTCTGCCATCATCCGAGTTAGGTCGGCGCCTTTGCCGATGCAGTGCCCGTGGCCACGGTGAGTGCTGGTAATGAAGTCGCTTTCGCGAAGGGCTGCACAAGCTCCAATCGCACTTGCCTCCTGTCCAATCGACAAGTGCATGGTGCCGTGCATCAGGCCACGAGCAAAGAGTGAATCAACAGCTTCCTCAAATAAACGAACTGCCCACATTGCAGCAAGTGCAGCGCGGGCAGCATCAGGGTTGGAACTCAGGGTTTGATTACCCGTCGCCACCAATGGAGTGATTTTGTTTGACACTTTGCCTCCTGCACATTCGTGAAGATAACTGTTACATATGTGCAAGAGTGTGCCATTTAAATGTAAAATTTCAAGTGAGTACCCTTAACCCGTGTTTTGGCGGTCATACGCCACCTTTTCTTAGGAGCAAAAATGGTTCAATTTGAAGCAGTAGTTGCCTCATCCGTTGGCTTGCATGCCCGGCCAGCAGCACTATTTGTGAAGAAAGTTGCAGCTAGTGGTTTGAAAGTTACGGTTGAACCTATCGAAAATGGTGAACCAACCGGCTCCGCCGATGGCAAGAGCATCCTCAGCGTTCTCGCACTTGGCATTAAAAGCGGTCAGACTGTTCGCGTCACCATCGACGGCGATGACACCGCGGCTCTCGAAGCTGAACTAAAAGAAATCCTCGCGGATCCAGAAGCTTAAGTGGTTTTCATGCGGATAGGTACTGGAGTTGACGTACATGTGTACGCCGCCGACCGTCCGCTATGGCTTGGATGCATCGAGTGGCCAGGAGAAATTGGTTTAGCTGGCCACTCTGATGCTGATGTTGTTGCGCACGCTATCGCTGATGCGCTACTCGCAGCTGCCGGAGCTGGTGATCTCGGATCAAATTTCGGCACCGACAAACCAGAATATGAAAATGCCGCAGGCTCAGTGTTTTTAAAGGCTAGCCTCGAAATTGTCCGCTCACGTGGGTACGAAATTGCGAATATTTCAGTTCAGGTGATTGGCAATTCGCCTCGCATATCAGCGCGGCGCGATGAAATGCAAAAAGCAGTCTCAACCGCACTTGATGGTGC
>JBEAZM010000168.1:0-4327 GCA_041170125.1 Actinomycetota bacterium | reverse complement strand
AAACCCCAACCAAATAGCCGCATCTCTTTTTTCAGAATTGCATCGCTAATTGATTTAGTCGGCAGTTGTAAAAATTTGTTGGATGCGGTTGGGAATTTCAAGTCAATCAGCGCGATGTCGTTGAACAGAGATTTGTACTCAAAAAACTTGTGCACCCGAACTGCTCGCGGAACTAAAACTTCGCCGCGGCTGGTTCGGTCATCTTGATTTCGCACTAAGACGAAAGGCTCATTTAATCCAACGAATTTTCCAGCATCGTCATAAAAGCAATGAGCGGCAGTCACAACAGTCGATGAATTAATGAGCGAACCAGTACACAGAAAACCATCTTGTAAGCGATCGCCATTGTTGTTCACCAACCACATGCTCACCACCCACGGTGCGCTGGTTGGATCAACTCGTTTTGTGTCAGCGAATGTGACTGCGTGACCAGTGGTAGCAAGGCTTGTAAGTACCATCAATAACGCAGGTACCGAAATTTTGCGCAACCACATACAAAAATCCTAACTGCCTAAAAGAGCCCAAGTAAAAAGAGGCGGTCACCAACCGGTGACCGCCTCTCTAAGTTTGTGAAGCTAATTAGTTAGCTGCCAAACGAACATTGCCTGCCTGTGGGCCTTTTGGACCTTCGACGATTTCGAATTCCACGCGCTGATCCTGATCAAGGACGCGGAAACCGTCCATGTCGATTGCGGTGTGGTGCACGAATACGTCGCGTTCGGTTCCGTCTACAGAAATAAAGCCGAAGCCTTTTTCAGAGTTGAACCACTTAACAGTGCCGGTCATGAGAGATGCCATGACATTTCCTTACGTGTTGCGGGTGATCAGTGGCTGCCGTCGGCTGCCACGGGTCGTTTCTAAAGTCTTCCCACATTCACGTCTTGCGCCAAGCAGGGGTATTCAGGTGGACCATGTGCGAGTGTAGGGCAAATTAGCGAAACGCAAATTCTCGCTATAAAAGCAGCTTAAAACAGGTGAGAATCAGTAATTAACGGTTCATACCCAAGCGACGAGCACTGCGGGCTTTCTGCCGCTCAGCTCGCATCCGCCGGAGTCGCTTTACCAACATCGGGTCGAACTCAAGTGCTGCTTGGGTATCGATGAGAGCGTTCAAGATTTGGTAGTAGCGGGTTGGGCTCATGTCGAAAAGTTCCCGAATGCTGGCTTCTTTGGAGCCTTCGTGTTTCCACCACTGGCGTTCAAACTCAAGTACCAATCGATCGCGTTCAGATAGTTGTTCGCTGCTGGTCTGGTTTGCTACGGCTTCCATTTCGCTCCCTAGTTCTCATTCAGTCATTCAGTACTAAAGATGCCATGGGGGTATGACATCAGTAGCCGTTTCGACATCAGTTCAATGCCGACAGGAGCACTCTAAAGCATGAATTACACGCTTGTCATTCCCCATTCTCATATCAATAACTAGTTTGTTTTCTCTAGATTTTCTCTAGTCACACGATTCACATTAGTCACACCTGTAACAGCAAAACTAGGCATCCGCTACCCTTCGCCCTGAACTTCACGACTTCAAAAGTGGAGCTCAAGCCGACGTGGCGCAACTGGTAGCGCACCCGACTTGTAATCGGGCGGTTAGGGGTTCAAGTCCCCTCGTCGGCTCAAAAAATTAGCGGGAGCCAATCTGATTGGCTCCCGCTAATTTCATCTCCGACTAATAGGTTTTCAGTTCACCTAAACCATCGATTGAGTAGTAGCGAACGTAATCCACCTCGAGGTTTGACTCCATCAGATCGAAATCAATCGCGCCGCCCCAATGGCCACCCATAGCGACATTCAAAATCAAATACTGATAGTCATCGAACACCCAGTCCGCATCCGATTTGGTGTAGGTGTAATACAGCGACCCATCTACATAGAATCGAATTGCGCTAGGAGTCCACTCAACCGCGTAAGTGTGGAAAGCCTTGGAAGCTGAAGTGTTTAAGAACTTAGAACCACCACGACCGGGTCCACCTGAAAGCGGACCATGCGCTGTCCCCCACACATAACTCGGGTTGCTGCCTTTGAGTTCCATGATGTCGATTTCACCACAACGCGGCCAAGGCACAGTGTCGATGTTTGTACCGAGCGTCCAGAAAGCTGGCCAAGTGCCCTCACCTGCGGCACCTTTTATGCGAGCTTCAATGCGACCATACTTGAAGGCAAACTTATCTTTCGTCACAAGCTTTGCTGACTGCCAGATGCACTCTCCGTAATAGCACTCGTACGAATCGGCGCCCGCACGTTTGGCGTGGAGTTTGATGGTGCCGTTGCCTGAATGAACGGCATTTTCAAAGCGGTAGTACTGCAATTCGCTGTTGCCCCAACCACAGTTGTTGTACGGAGCTGCGCAACCGTCACCATTCTGTCCGACCCACTTCGAGGTGTCTGCCAAGGCTCCAACACTGGCATCGAATTCATCCGACCACAGAAGCTCATATGAGTCGTCGACAGTCAACGGCACCTGTATTCCATTAGATGACCGCACTAGTGTCTTGTAACCAGCCACCTTCACTGTCATTCGAACTTTTATGACGGAACCCGCATCCGCTGGCTTTACCCGGTAAGCCTTAGCGACTGCGCCTTTTATGGGACTGCCATTTCGAAGCCACTGAAATTTTGGTTTTGCAGATTTTGGGGTGGCAATAGCAGCGTTTACAGAGATGCTGGTCTTTTGACTGTTGGAATACTTGATCAAAAACTTCTGCACCTTGACGGTCTTGGGATTGGCTAAATACTCAACCCCAGAGACCCCAGATATGTTTGTGGCGGCCATAACAATGGCCGCCACAAACGCTCCTACGGAATAGAGCGATATCACAGTTACTTCTTAACTGTAATTAATTTGGAGATCGTGAAAGGTAGGTAATCAGTGTTGCCAGTGTTAGTGGCTTTCACTTTGCACTTGCCTGGCTTCACACCAGTAACCTTGTTCTTCACGACCTTGCAGATTGACTTGGTGGTGGTCGACCACTTCAACGTCACACCTTGGACTGACTTAGCAGGCAAAGTAACAGTCTTCTTGACCTTGACAGCAGCAGCTGGGTTCTTCATGGTCTGCGCCTTCTTTGGCACTGTGTAGAAGAACAACTCCACAATGTCAGCCACATTAGAAACCGCGCCATCTACATTCAAGTAGAGCTGCGAGAACAGCTTGTTCTCTTCTGGCATTGGGTCCGTCATGTTGGTTGGCTTAGTGATGCCGGTGGTGTCAGTGTTCGTGAGCTTGAAGTACGCGGTACCAAAAGCGTCCGTGACACCATTCCAGCGAGCCTGATCTTGGTCAGTCAACGCAGGATTGTTAGCTGTTGTGCCATCGGTGACTGAAGCATTGGAGTTGCTGTAAGCCTTGTTCGCGGAGAGCGACACATCGCTATCCATCAACCATTTACCTGCGTTATCAACCACTGAGAAAACCAAGTTTGTGGTTTTTCCGACTGGTTCGTATTTTTGGAATACGCGAGTGCCGACTGGATACCAGCTGTTCTGGACAGTGAATTCGTTTTCCAAATCTGCACGATTCACAGCCGTTGTTTCACTCAATACTGGAGTTGTCATCCGAGCAGTAACAACTGACTTGTCGAACGAAGGGCTCGCATCTGGCTGATAGAAATGAACTTCAGTGATGTCAGTGATGTCAGTGATTTCGCCCATGATTTCAGGCATTACCTGGGTGTAGTAAGAAATCAATGGATCGCCACCGGAGTTCTCATCAAAAGGTGCACCACGATCAGTGAGCGATGCTGGCTCTGGTTCACCGTAAGCGAAACCAGGACCCATGTCTTCCATCACGAATACTGCGATGCCGTTGGCATCGGTCTTAACTGATACCTTCAACTGGTCAGCCCCGGTCCATCTTTCGATGCCGTTGGTTGGGCTTGAACCGTTTACCTTCACGACTGCATTGGCGATGCTCCACGCTTTGTTGACACGTAGGTTGACGCTCTGGTTTGGAATTGGTGCACCAGTTTCAGCATTGGTCACTAAGTAAGTGAAGATAATTTTGGAACCGATGGGTGCCCAGGTCTGACGGTAAGTCAAACCTTCTGGGAACCAGCCGTTAGCAATCCAGCCGTTAGCTTCTTCCTGACCATTCCAGGAATTGCTGTCATCCAATGTTGGGGTGAGCAGACGGATCTCTGGTTGTACTGGGTCAGCAGCCTGACTCGGCGCAGCCGCAAGAGCAGCGAACGCAACAACCATGGCGGTTGCGGCGGTAAAGAATTTCTTCATTTCTTTTCCTCTCTTAACCTTTAACTGCGCCATCCATGACACCCTGAACCAACTTGCGCCCAACAAAGGCGAAGAGGACTAGGAGTGGCAAGGTGGAAAG
>JBEAZM010000167.1:0-3481 GCA_041170125.1 Actinomycetota bacterium | reverse complement strand
GCCGGCGAACTTAGATCAAAGTGTGGTTTCTGGATTTGTGCTGCTGGGAATCTGGTTTGGTTTAGTGAAGCTACTCTGGCCGCGAGTTGGGAAGCCGGCAGAGCCGCTCGAGCCATAGACCCAGCCATATCAGCGCAATTGAAAATATTCCAGCGATCAGCGAATTCCAAAAAGTTTGTTGGGCCGCTACTACGTGAAAATCAACCGCTGCATTAACCGTGCTCGCGAAGTAAATCCCCGACAGAACGGCGCCGCTGCGGGATGCTGCTAATGCCAAAGCAGCAGTACGGGCTGCAACCAAATTAGGCAACGGCATCGCAGCCCGAATCACTTGCACTTCACCCTCTGCGTTTTTCTTCGAAGTGGGTAGTCGGTCCTTTACTGAATAAATCCAAGCCAGCAGCGCTAAGTCCACAAGCCCAATTCCGACAACAGCATTGAACCCGACGGGTATCAGACTGCTATTGAATTGGTTCAAGCTAAACAGTGCGACGAAAGCTGCACTAAAGGCAACAACACCGAACTGTGCCAACAACCGCAGTGAGGTTGGTTGCACTACAGCCACCAATCGCTATCTTCAGAGTAGGCCGAAACCCGCGGCCTTGCGGCATCAATCGAGATTTTGTGCAGTTTCATCTGCGAGCTCTCGCCTTGAATCATCCAAGCAGCATCAATATCTACCAAAGGTCGCAAGACAAATTCGCGGTCTGAGACACGTGGATGCGGGATTGTGAGATCAGGGTTCGAAGAGCTGTAACCCTCAATGTCCACAATATCTAAATCCAAAGTGCGCGGCCCCCAAACCACATCTCGTACCCGGCCAGCAGCTCGTTCCTGCGCCTGCAAGAACTCCAATAAAGCAACTGGCTGTAATGAAGTCTCGACCAAAATCGTGGCATTTAAATAATCACTTTGAGCTGGACCACCAATTGGTTTGCTTTCATAAAGTTTTGAAGCTCGCAAAACTTTTATGTTTGGATGCTTATCAATCGCTTGAACCGCAGTTTTCAGGTTCTGGGTGCGATCACCAATGTTTGAACCTAAGCCAATCACAACCTGCATCTCACAACCGCCCTCTTGTGATTGTGAGAGTCACATCCTGAAAATCAACCGGGATTGGAGCATGCGGTTTGTGGATGGTGACTTCGACTTGTTGAACGCGTTTAAAGCCAAGGACGGTTTCGGCGATTCGCTCAGCCAGAGTCTCAATCAAGCCAACCGGCTCTCCAACAATGTGCTGGTGAACTGCTGTGGCCACTTCTGCATAGTCAACCGTGAATGCCACATCATCAGTTTTCGCAGCTTTGGAAATTCGCAGCCACATTTTTATGTCAACCAAAAATTCCTGACCACGAATAGTTTCAGATTCGAGTAAACCATGGCGGCCAAATCCACGCACGCCGTGGATTGTGATTACATCAAGTCCAGTCATCGGCTTTTTCATCAGAAACCTCCAATCCCCAATGCCGACGCTACTCGAATTGCGGCCGCACTACTAGAGACATCATGCACTCGAACAGCGAACAAGTCATTTTGAGCAGCATAAAAACTGAGTACAGCCGTCGGCAGGTCCCGATCAGTGACTGCAGAATCGGCATTGGTCGAGCCTGAGATCACATCGGCTAGGAACCGTTTGCGTGAGACTCCAAGCAGACAGCGGTAGGGCAGATTTTTGAATTGCCCAATATTCTGAAGTAGTTGCCAGTTTTGTTCAGCAGTTTTTGAGAAACCGATGCCTGGGTCAAAAATAATCCGCTCGGATTTAATTCCCGCCGCTTCGGCTAGCGCTGCCTGAGTTTGCCATTCGGCGATTACTTCGGCGGTGACATCTTCGTAGTTCACAAGTTGTTGCATGACATCACTGTGTCCGCGCCAGTGCATCAAAACATAATCAGCGTCACTGGCTGCAACCACCGAAAACATTTCACTGTCCGCTTTTCCACCCGAAACATCGTTAATGATTTTTGCGCCAACCTCAACTGCCGAACGCGCAACCTCTGCGCGCATGGTGTCAACGCTCACGTTGACTCCGGCAGTTGCTAGTTCTTTAATGATTGGAATCACTCGATCTAATTCGGTTTCGAGACTAACCCGTTCGGCACCAGGACGAGTTGATTCACCACCAACATCAATCACATTGGCACCAGCTTCAACCAACTTGAAAGCTTGAGCCAGTGCGGCTTTGGAGTCTAGAAACAGTCCGCCATCGGAGAAGGAATCTGGTGTGACGTTGAGAACACCCCAAATGCCCGTAACCAAGTTAGTTCCCAATATTCAACAGCGACATGGCCTCGGCCCGTGTTGCTGGATTGCGAAGTTGGCCACGAACAGCACTGGTCACAGTTCGAGCACCTGGTTTGCGGATCCCGCGCATCGACATACACATGTGCTCAGCATCAACCACAACAAGTACGCCCGCTGGTTGCAAAATATCAGTCATAGCATCTGCAATCTGTGCAGTGAGACGCTCCTGAACTTGTAGCCGCCGCGCGTAAACCTCAACCAGTCGAGCGAGCTTTGAGAGCCCAGTGATGCGACCGTTCTCGCCCGGAATGTAGCCGATGTGTGCCACCCCATGGAATGGCAACATGTGATGTTCACACAAGGACTGAACTTCAATATCGCGCACAATGATTAGCTCTTCATGCCCCAAATCAAAGGTGGTTGCGAGCACATCAGCTGGATCCTCGCGAAGCCCACGGCTCAATTCTGCATAAGCCCGAGCAACCCGAGCAGGAGTATTTAGCAGGCCATCACGATCTGGATCCTCGCCAATTGCCAGCAAAATTTCCCGAACCGCTTTTTCAATCCGTTCGTGATCAACTTCGGCTGTCACAACTTCTGGGTTGTGAGATATTGGCGAGATTTCAGAATCCATTTTTATTCCGAATCGACTGCAGGAGTCTCGTCGCTGGCAGCGGTTTCGCCGGCCAATTCTTCAGCTTTTGCAACTACTTCTACTGGTGGAATTGCGCTTGGTGGTCGCTTGGCAGAGCCGGTCCAGGCTGGCTTAGTGGGGCGCAATTTCACGTTGGCAAAAATTTGGTCAATTTCTTCTTTGTTGAGGGTTTCTTTTTCCATCAACTCGACCACGAGCGCATCAAGCACATCGCGATTCTCAACCAAAGCTTCGTGTGCCTCGAAATGTGCAGCCTCAATCAGTTGACGAACTTCATCATCAATCGCAGCAGCCACATCTTCGGAGTAATCACGCTGATGCCCGATATCGCGACCGAGGAAAACATCGCCGCCAGACTGGCCATAACGAACCGCGCCTAGCCGCTCAGTCATGCCATATTGCGTGACCATTGCGCGGGCCACGCTGGTGGCTTTCTCAATGTCGTTAGAAGCACCAGTGGTTGGGTCGTGAAAAATTAGCTCTTCAGCTGCTCGGCCACCGAGCATGTAGGCCAATTGGCCTTGCATCTGCGAACGAGTAACTGAGTACTTATCTTCTTCAGGCAAAACCATGGTGTAGCCC
>JBEAZM010000166.1:0-2778 GCA_041170125.1 Actinomycetota bacterium | reverse complement strand
GCGAAGTGAAGTTGAAACGCCGAGACACCAGGAATGGTTCCCTGTGGTGCTCGGATTTCGGCTGGAAAGTCCGGCAAAGTCACCAAATCGTTGCCGAAAATCGCGGTTGCATTGGTGAACTGATCACCGGTTAACTGCATACCGTCGCCCGAGTCACCTGCGAATCGAATAACTACTCGATCAAGGCTCACCAGCTCTTTAGCCACAATGACCACTTTCTTTACGCGTAATAGGGGGCTAATTCTGCCTTGTTCTGACTTTTTTGGAGTTCCCAGTCGGGTAATCCCGAGTAAGCGCGGTTTTGGTTAGCCTTCGGCCATGCGAGTTGGAGTTAAAGCCCTGCCTTTGGCGTGCTGTGCTGTTGAAATCAGCACCGCAACCGCACTTTATTTGCCGCATGCCGAACCAAATTTTGAACTCGTCGAATACGGTCTTGATGCAGATTATGACGCGGTTGTATTGATGGTTGCGGGTACAGTCACAAAAAATGCGGTGCCTGCCATTTCGGAATTGTGGGAGCAATTGCCGGAGCCAAAATTCGCGGTGGCATATGGGGTTTGCGCGAGTTCGGGTGGTCCGTATTGGGATTCCTACGCCGTCGTGCCAGGTGCCGAGGAATTTCTCCCAATCGCAATGCATGTTCCAGGCTGTCCACCGCCGGCAGCAACATTGGTACCAGCTTTGAGGAAGCTCGTGTCTGAGGCGGTGAGCAATGGCTTCTAATCCAACCACCCTTGAACCAGCCGAATTCGTGGCTGCCTTACGCGGCGTTCCACTAGATGCCTACACCGCACGGGCAAACCAGTCAGGTGGCATCGAGCTTTGGGCAATCACGACAGCTGGTGAAATATTCAATTGCCATGTGCCTCAAGGTGTCGAGATGCCATCGCTCTTTGCAGGAGATCACCAAGTGGAATTCTTCGAGCGTGAAATCCACCAAATGTTTGGGGTGAAGTTTTCGCGGCCAGAGTCGAATCAACCGCTCTATGTGGGTTCGGCAACGTGGGTGGGTTTAAATCCGCTGGATGACAAAAAACTTTTATCCCGCCGCAACGCGACGGCTTGGCCGGGTGCGAAAGAGCCTGGGGTTGATAACCCGGTTGGCAAACGGCGGTTACTTCCACCGGGAGTGGATCCAGATTCGAAAGCAGAGGAATGGTTGTGAGTGAAATTCGCGGAATCATTGCGCTCAGTCCGGCTGATTGCACCTCTTGTATGTTGTGTGTTCGGCAGTGCCCCACCTGGTGTATTTCACTTGAGAGCCACCAAGCCCCAGACCCATCTGTCCCAGAAGGTGCCCGCGAGCGGTTGATCAACGTCTTGGATGAATTCACCATTGATTTTGGTAAGTGCATGTCTTGTGGAATCTGTGTCGAGGTATGTCCGTTCGACGCTTTGAAGTGGGAAGCGGAAATCGACTATGCCGAAACGGACGGCGAAAAATTAGCTCATGGAAAAGAAAAATTATCCGAGCACTGGCAAAACGAAAACGAGAATTAGGTCTTTAGCCTCAAGCGAATTTGTGGCAGAAATAGATACTTTTCACTCATACCAAATCAAGTGATTTGGCAATGCGGTGTTCCTCTCCTCATCGCATAAGAAATGAGTCCAGATCGTTTTTGTGGGAATTGGCGATCCGGACTCATTTCATATTTAGATGATTAGCGATAGTTCACAAACTGAACCGCAAAATCCAACTCGGCTTCTTTCACCAAAGCGATTGTGTCTTGTAGGTCGTCGCGGGATTTGCTGCTGACCCGCAACTCTTCGCCCTGGATTTGGGCTTTAACGCCTTTGGGGCCTTCATCGCGGATGAGTTTGGAAAGCTTCTTCGCTTGTTCGGAACTAATACCTTCTTTTAGCGTGCATGAAATTTTGTAAAGCTTGCCGCTGGCCCGCGCTTCATCGGCTTCCAAGCATTTCAGCGATACGCCGCGTTTCACGAGCTTCTCTTTGAAGACATCAAGGGCTGCTTTTACGCGTTCTTCAGTGCCAGCTGATAGTTCAACCGCTTTCTCACCTTTGCGCTCAATTTCTGCATCAGTGCCTTTGAAGTCAAAGCGTTGAGCTAACTCTTTTGAAGTTTGGTTGATCGCATTATCAATTTCCTGCTGATCAAGTTTGCTGACGATGTCAAAACTGCTATCTGCCATTTTTCCTCCATTGCTGATTGCGCGAATCCTAAAGCCGGCCAGTGCTAATCTCTTTCAAGGATTGCGGGGCTTTCGAAACAGGTAGCGGAAATGAAAATGTTTGAACCAATCACACTGAATGGTGTGACTTTCAAAAATCGGATTTGGATTCCGCCAATGGTGATGTATTCCGCAACCGATGGTGTGGTTGGGGATTGGCATATTGGTCACATTGCTGCTTTTGCGGCAGGTGGTGCCGGGTTGGTGATTGTGGAAGCGACCGCCGTAACGCCAGCTGGTCGCATCTCGAATGCGTGTGCCGGAATATGGGACGACGTGACTGCGGCGGCTTGGAAGCGCGTGGTTGATGTGGCGCATGAAAACGGTGGCAAAGTCGGCATTCAGTTAGCGCATGCTGGTCGCAAAGGTTCGCATAACTCGGAGCTTCGCGGTGGTGGTGTGTTGGGGTTAGACACCGGTGGTTGGCAAGTAGAAGCACCATCGCCAATCGCGTATGCAGATTATCCAGAGCCACACGAACTCACGGTGGATGAGATTGCAGAGTTGGTGCAGGCGTTCGCGGCAGCAGCAGTTCGGGCAGAGCAGGTTGGCTTCGATGCGGTTGAGGTGCATGGGGCGCATGGAT
>JBEAZM010000165.1:0-3583 GCA_041170125.1 Actinomycetota bacterium | reverse complement strand
CAGCGTCCCAGTTAACCTCGCCGGCGTACAAGACCGCATTACGACCTTTGCCGATGTCCACGAATGCCGCTTCCATGCTTGGCAACACATTCTGAATTCGACCCAAGTAAACGTTGCCAATTAGTGAAGAGCCCGATGTCTTGTTTACGTAGTGCTCAACCAGAATGTCATCTTCTAGAACAGCAATTTGAACTCGGTCATCGACTTCACGTAAAGCCATGACTCGATTTACGTTTTCGCGACGTGCTAAAAATTCAGCTTCGCTCAAGATCGGCGCCCGACGGCGACCGGCATCGCGGCCGTCCCGACGACGCTGCTTTTTGGCTTCTAGTCGAGTTGAACCACGCGCGGTTGAGGTCGCTTCCTCAGCATCATCGCCGGCACCACGGCGACGCCGGCGGCGGCGGGTGGAACTGCCTTCGCTGTCCCCCTCAACTTCAGCCGCATCTCCGGAATCGCTTTCGGAGCCATCCGCATCGGCTGATTCGTTTGCTTCGTCATTGCCATCTTCACGCCGATTGCGACCGCGACCACCACGGCGACGGCGACGACGACGAGATTCAGCCGATTCGTTTTCATCCGATTCAACTTTTTCGGATTCAGTGTCGGTAGATTCATTTTCCGTCAGATTATCGGCAGTTGCTTCTACCAACTCTGGTTTCCGGCCACGTTTGCGGTTGCGATTCGGCTTCGAGCGGGTTTCGGTTGCTTCGCCCGCGTCACCTACCTCGGCGGTTACTGGCTTATTGCGGCTAGCTTTGGATTCCTTGACGATTTCATCCGCAGGCTGGAAAACCGCGGCTAGCGGCACAACCTTGCCGGACTTCTTTGAGGCCACTTTGGTCTCTTCCGCTACCACTGGGGCCTCAACGGATTCAACTGGAGTGGCAGCTGGCTTCTGCCCACCACGAACTTTCTTGCGCGGATTACGCTTAGCCTCAACCTCAGTTTTTTCTTCAGCCTTGGCTGCTCGCGGCGCACGCGTTGACACTTTGGCAGGTTTTTCTTCTGGCTTGGATTTCTCTGAAGTTTCAGATACCACTGGAGGCCCGGCTGGCCGCGATGCAGCCCGACGCGGACGTTTTACTGCTTTTGTAGGTTCGGTTGAACCAGAATCTTTGATTTCGTCGGTCATGAGTAACCGAAATCCTTTCGTCGCACGAATGCGAAAGTATGGGAACGCCGAAGCGATCCAAAAGCCTGCGGGCCGATGCTCAGATGAGAACTGTTGTCCTACAAATCTGCTGTGGCGTGGCGATCCAAGTCAAAAGGATCTGCCACCGAAGCGGTTTCGGCTGATAGCGGGCCTTGAGCTAATCGGGTGATTCTTGGAATCACTCGATAATCAATTTCCGCAGCCAACGCGATCGCGTTCAGCACATCATCGGGTCGTACAGCGGGTGTTACGTGCTTAACGACTAGGCGGAGTATGGCACAACTCGTCCCCGAATCGGTCATTTCCGTACCTGTAACCTCAATCTCAACCACAGCGGCTCGAGTATCGAAGGTGCGCGGCCCATTTTTGGTGTTTCGGGTGACCAGTACTTCAGTTCGCTGCAGAAATGCTGAAACGGCGGCTGTCGCCTCTGCCTCGGACATTTCTAAGATGGCCACTTTCCAGACTGAAGCTTGCAAACGCTCAACAAAATCGGGTGTTTTCGCTTCAACCGCATCCAAAATGGCGAGACCAACCGGCATAGCTGGTTGAAGCGCCGCCAGTAATTTTTCGACATCCACATGAGCCGCTAAACCGATTTCAACATACTCAGCTTCACTCGCGGTTCCGGTTGGGGCAGCATTTGCGTAGGAAATCTTCGGATGCGGAGTGAACCCGGCGCTGTAAGCCATTGGGACACCTACGCGGCGTACTGCTCGTTCGAAAGCTCGTTGAAAATCTCGGTGGCTCGAGAATTTCAGTGCCCCCCGCTTGGCATATCGCAATCGAACTTTTTGAACAACCGGAATGATTTCGCGGTCCGGAGTTTTACGCGCCATCAGCTGTAACCAAAGGCTTGCGACCAATTTGGAAAATTTGACCCTGGGTTGGCCCAATCTGGATTTCAGTGCTCATCTGATCACAAACACCGCAATCAAAACATGGTGTCCAGCGGCAATCCTCAACGGCTTCTTCATCGAGCGCTGCCTGCCAGTCTTCCCATAGCCAGTCTTTGTCGAGCCCTGAGTCAATATGGTCCCACGGCAAAACTTCGTCATAGCCGCGCTCGCGCAAGGTGTACCAATTCAAATCTACGGGTTCATCTTGCAAAGCGATTTCGGCAGCTTCGGCCCACTGTTCGTAGGAAAAATGCTCTTGCCACCCATCAAAGCGAGCGCCCATCCGCCACACTTGTTCAATCACTTTACCGACGCGACGGTCGCCGCGTCCGAGCAAGCCTTCGATGATGCCAGGCTTGCCATCGTGGTAGCGGTAGCCGATTGATTTACCGAATTGCTTGTCATTGCGAATCTCATCGCGCAGCAAATGCAGACGTCGGTCAGTGGTTTCGTGATCTAGCTGTGCCGCCCATTGGAATGGCGTATGTGGTTTTGGTACGAAGCCACCAATCGAAACTGTGCAACGAATGTCGCGCGAACCTGTTATCTCGCGGCCGGCTCGAATTACTTCTTTGGCCAACCGTGCGATTTGGAGTACATCTTCATCGGTTTCGGTTGGGAGACCGCACATGAAGTAAAGCTTTACTTGTCGCCAACCTGCTGCGTAGGCAGCAGTAACAGTCCGAACCAGGTCCTCTTCAGTCACAGTTTTGTTGATAACCCGACGAATTCGTTCGCTGCCACCCTCGGGAGCAAAAGTCAGGCCACTTCGACGACCATTACGGGTTAGCTCGTTTGCCAAATCAATGTTGAAAGCATCTACTCTGGTGCTTGGCAGCGAGAGTGAGGTGTGAGTGCCCTCATAAATATCCGCAAGCTGTTTAGCAACCTCGCCGATTTCGGAGTGATCGGCGCTCGAAAGCGACAGAAGTCCAACTTCTTCGAAACCGGTTGCGGTGACCGACTGCTGCACCATCGCACCGATAGTTTCGATGCTGCGCTCCCGAACTGGTCGGGTGATCATGCCGGCCTGGCAGAAACGACAACCTCGGGTGCAACCGCGGAAAATTTCGACTGATGCCCGCTCGTGCACGGTTTCAGCGACCGGCACGAGAGGCTTTTTCGGATAAGGCCAGTCATCAAGATTCATGACAGTGTGTTTCGAAACCCGCCAGGTTGCATCAGGGTGATTTGGCACAACGCGGTTGATTTGGCCATCTTCTAGATACTCAACATCATAAAACGCTGGAATGTAGTAGCCACCCGTCTTGGCAAGTCGACGTAAAAATTCAGGGCGGCCACCAGGCTGTCCCTCGTTTTTCCAATCAACCAATATGTCTGTGAGCGTCAAAGCTGCTTCTTCGCCATCTCCTACAATCGCAATATCGATGAAATCAGCAATTGGTTCCGGGTTGAACGCTGCATGCCCACCGGCAACCACAAAAGGATGGCTTAGATCCCGGTCTTTGGAGTGCAACGGGATACCTGCAAGGTCGAGTGCCGTCAACATGTTGGTGTATCCGAGTTC
>JBEAZM010000164.1:0-4000 GCA_041170125.1 Actinomycetota bacterium | reverse complement strand
GTCCCAACCTTGATCGCGGCCGCTCTGAATTAGTCGGCGGACATCACTCGCTCGAGTTTCGCGACTAGCGTTTTCGTGGCCGTCTGTAACAATCATGAAGATTGTGACTTCTGGCTTATCGGCATCGGATAACTTCGAGAGATCTTCCTCGGTGACAGCGAACCCAACTTGGATAGCGTCAAAAAGGGCAGTTCCCCCACGTGGCTTTAGTTCATAGGTGAGTTCAGCGCTAGACATGCGAGCCACAATGTCGCTGCTGTTGTCGAACTCAATTAGAGTGAAAGTGAATTCACCATCTTCAGCTAACTGTTCTTTAATGATTGCATTAATTCCGCCGGTCGCATCGGATGCAAGCGATCCCATCGAACCGGAACGATCGACCACCAAGGTGAGGTGGGTGTAATTGGCCTTGGCCATGGTTTCCCCCATAGGAGTAGTAGGTGGCGGAAGTATGCGGAGGGGGACTGACATTATTAGAGCGTTTCCGCGAAAAATCTTTTTAGTTTACAAAATATGACAAATGCACAACTGTGGGTAATTTGTGGATAACTACTAAAACTCTGTTCCCATTAGTCACAGTTTTCACATTTTCTGTGGGGGATAAGTGGATAACTTTCAGTGTTTTTAGGTTTGATCTTGTTTATGCCCAGCTATCAGGTTTTAATTAAGACTTCATCCACAGAGTTATACACAGGTGTGCATAGTTTACAAAAAGGACATTTATTCGCGATTCAACCTGAAAAATGTCCTTTTTTTCGGGTTTTCCACATATCCACCGACGCTACGACTACTACTAATCTTTAAAATCAATTTCTAAATAATGTCTTGGGGTGTGCGGTTGTGGACGGCCCTAGCGGGAATAACTTCTAATTCGTTGGGTCAGTTCCGCCATGTGGTTATAAACAATTCGCTGTTCGTTAATTTGGGCACGGATTTTTCGATCCGCATGCATCACAGTGGTGTGGTCCCGGCCGCCGAAGTACTGGCCAATCTTCGGCAATGACAAATCTGTCAGTTCGCGGCAAAGGTACATGGCCATCTGTCGAGCCGTAACGAACTGCTTGTCACGCTTTTCGCCGCACATGTCTTCAATCGTGACACCGTAGTAATTAGCTGTTACTTCCATAATTACTGCTGCTGATATCTCCGGACCAGCATCATCTGGGATCAAATCTCGCAGCACCATCTGAGCCATCGCCAGATCAGGGACTTGCTTATTTAGGTTCGCCCAAGCTGTTACACGAATCAAAGCACCTTCAAGTTCGCGAATATTGCTCGAAATCTTGGAACCGATGTATTCGAGGACTTCAGCTGGGACGGTCAAACGTTCCTGCAGAGTCTTTTTCCGCAGGATTGCAATACGGGTCTCTAAGTCAGGTGGCTGGATATCAACACTCAAACCAAGTGCAAATCGAGTGCGCATTCGGTCTTCGAAATCTTGCAGGTGGCTCGGTGGCAAATCTGATGTGATCACAATTTGCTTGTTGGCATTATGCAAAGTGTTGAAAGTGTGAAAGAACTCTTCCTGGGTCTGGACTTTACCGCTCAGAAATTGAATGTCATCAACCAATAGCACGTCGATTTCGCGATATTTCTTTTGGAAGGTTGCGCTTTTACCGTCACGAATTGAGTTGATGAATTCGTTGGTGAATTCCTCACTCGATACGTAGCGAACTCTTTTACCGGCATACAAACTTCTCGCGTAATTCCCAATCGCGTGCAACAGATGGGTTTTACCAAGTCCAGACTGTGAATAAATAAACAGTGGGTTGTAGGTCTGGCCAATTTTTTCAGCGGCTGATTCAGCTGCCGCGGCAGCAAAACGGTTTGTGGCGCCGCGAACGAAAGTGTCAAAGGTGTATTTCGGGTTTAGTCGAGACTCGTCTTCGGCCTCATTTTGTTGAGGGGTTGGAACCGTGGGAGTGACCGGTTCGGCTGGTACAAAAACTTCTGGGATAGCTGGTTCTTGTTTTTCCATATCTGGGTCGATGGTGAAAAGGGTTTTGATAGGTCGACCCATTGCCGTATTCAGAGCAGCTGAAATGGCTTGGTTGTATTTGTTCTCCAGAATTGATCGAGTGAATTCATTGGGAACAGCGATGATGAGAGTGTCTTGGTTAAAAGAAATCGGCTGACTTTGGTCGATGAAAGTTCTTTGCATGGCATCGATGGAGCCAGTGGTCAAAGCCTGATCCAGAGCCCCAATCCAGACAGCTTCGATACCAGTTTCTTCAACCTCAGCACCGAGATTCATTTCCGACATATATACCAACCCTCAACCATCTAGTCCACAGCCTTTTCCACAGTTGTGAACAACTTGAAAGTGGAACTGTAAGGCATTCATCCGCGACTAACAATAGTTATCCACAGGCCGTGAACAAAAATTGAGGTTAAATAACAGGGTAAAGTGAAAGTCGATAGTTGAGACTTTTCCACTATCCACAGGTGGATAAATATCCCTCAGTTTGACCTAGAGGGTGGTTTTAGCGTAATTTTTGCCGCCGCTCCGGGCTAAAGGCCCTGATTGAAGGAGAAACCTGTGTCCAAGCGCACTTTCCAACCGAACAACCGTCGTCGGGCCAAGACCCACGGCTTCCGTCTTCGCATGCGTACCCGCGCTGGTCGCGCTGTGCTTTCAGCACGCCGCCGCAAGGGCCGCGCACGTCTAGCAGTCTGATTTCGCTGTGCTGCCTCGCCAGCACCGTTTGAACCGCAGCGCCGATCTTCGGAATTGTTTCCGAAGGGGTCGGCGCTTTGGTGTGTCCGGCGGCAGTATTAATGTTCTTAAAACGGATGCTGCGTCTCCCACTCGTATCGGGGTTGTGACACCAAAATTAGTTGGCAATTCTGTTGTGCGTCATGCGGTAGCACGCAAGATCCGGCACGCAGCTGCAAACGTAATAGAGCAGTATCCGAATGGCTTTGACATTGCCGTCCGAGCAATCGATAAAAGCGCTGAAAACCAATTAAATTACTGGGAATCCGAGATTTTAAGTGCAATTGAAAAATTGCAATTTCAAGTTAAAAAACCAGAGCGGATTGATGTATGAGTACATTAATTTTGTTGTGGGAAATCGTTTGGGTTAAAGGAATCGGAAGGCTACTTTCTATTTTGTTAATCCTTCCAATAAAGCTTTACCAACTCACAATTTCGAAGATGCTCGGTGATGTGTGTAGGTACTACCCGTCTTGTTCCAAATATGCAGTCGGGTCACTACATACGCATGGACCGGTCAAGGGGCTACTCTTAACCTCCTATCGACTTGTGCGTTGCACGCCTTTGACTCGTGGTGGCCTAGATCCAGTGCCAGATCGCGGTGATTGGCGGCCCAAAATTTTGCCAAACGGAGATCCTAGATTTCCGCAAACAGAGACGGAGTAGTTGTGTTCGACTTCATCCTGAATCCATTGGAATTAGCAGTTTCTTGGATTCTCGTGGCGTTCCACACGGTTTTCACCCCAGTTTTCGGTGAAGCTTCAGGTGCCAGTTGGGCTTTATCAATTGTGGGACTCGTACTAGTCATTCGTACGCTTTTAATTCCACTTTTCGTGAAGCAAATCAAAGCGCAGCGAAATTTGCAGGTTATTCAGCCTAAAATGAAGGAAATTCAGGTCAAATACGCTGGCGATCGCGAGCGTCAAAGCCAAGAAATGATGAAGCTCTATAGCGAAACTGGGACCAACCCAATGGCTTCCTGCTTCCCACTGCTGGCTCAAACCCCAATTTTCTTCGCGCTTTACTCGGTTCTACAGGGTATTGCGATGCTCAATCCACAGGGTGTTTTCATTGGCGATGACCGTCTACTCGATTTAGCGCATAACGCCACGGTTTTCGGAGTGCCGTTGTATGGCACATTCCTAAATGCTGCCGAAACCCCAGCTCCGGGCTCAACCCGCATTCTGGCTGTGATCATGGTTATTTTGATGACTGTCACTATGTTTATTACGCAGCGACAACTGATTGTGAAGAACGTAGCAGCTGACAACCCAATGGTTCAGC
>JBEAZM010000163.1:0-3012 GCA_041170125.1 Actinomycetota bacterium | reverse complement strand
AGTTAAAGCCACGGGGGCGGAGCGTAGTTCAGATGTCAGGGCTTCCCAACAAACTATGCCTATGGAGAACTTTCTGACCGCATTAGTTGTTGTCGTATCCCTTTTAATCGGGATAGGAATCGGGCGTTGGTCCCGAAATGATCTTGTTAACCAAGTTCTGTCGCTACAGGAATCAGTGGAGCGCGAAAAAGCTCGACAAGGCGAACAAACGAATCTCGGGGAAATGCTTCAGCCATTGCGAGAAGAAATCAAAACCCTTCGCGAACAAGCAAAAGTCCAACGCGAGGCCGAGGTTCAAACTGAGGCCTTAATCAAACGCGACATTGAAAGTCTTCGACAGCATTCCGAAACCCTTGCTAAGGCACTGGGCGGTAGCTCGGTCCGTGGCACCTACGGTGAGGGGCAACTTGAGAGTTTGATGGAAAGTGCTGGACTGGTACGCGGAGTTCATTATGAAACCCAACAAAAACTTTCTGATGACGGCAAGAACTACCGACCGGATGTCACCATCAACCTTCCTGGTGGACAGGCAGTTCAAATGGATTCGAAATTTCCGTTTGATGCCTATTGGGAATTTATTAAGGCAGAAGATGAAGTTGCGCGGGCCGAGTATCTGAAACGGCACCGAGAAGCGGTTCGAGATCGAATTAAAGATTTGAACTCTAAGAACTACGCGGACCTAACAGATGGCCCTAATTTCGTAATTTTGTTTTTCCCTTTTGAATCCATCTGGCAAGCAGCAGTCGAGGGAGATTCAAGTTTGGCTCAATACGCAGCTGCCAACCGAGTAGTTATAACAACTCCAGTCACTTTGTTGAGTGTGCTGCGGACAGTTAGCCACGCATGGCAACGAAATCAACTTGCGGAAAATGCCTCTCGGATTGGAACAGCCGCAGAAAATCTGCTCCGGTCAGTTGATGCGCTGGTCGAAGATCTAAACCGAATTGGTTCCCAGTTAAAAACGGTCAGCAAAACGTACAACGCTTTTGTGACGCGCTTTGACAACAGTTTTGTGACCTCAGCTCGTCGGCTTCAAGAACTAACAGCCGCAAACGATGCCAAATTGAAAATTGACGAATTAGAGATGAACGAAACCAAAGAATTTCAAGGAAAAGCCTCAAATCTGATTGAACCTAATTCTGAAACTGATGTCGTTTAAAGTTCGGCTATGACGGAAAATCAATCGGGTCGGCTCTACCGTGCAGTTGGTGCACCCGAAGTCCCAAACTCGATTGTTGCTTTACCCAACCGAAAAGCGATTAGTTCTAGCGCTCCCGAGAAAACTAAACCTTCGTTTCGGGCCCCAAAAACACCGCGAGACACAAGCCAACATATAGAAGCTGGAAGTGGAATTAGTTCGCGAGCGGTGTTCACGCTCATCATTGGAGCCACCGCAATCATCAGTGGAATTGAGAGTTACTTTCTCGGTGACCTTGGGTGGTTCACCCGAATCGCATTTATCAGCAGCACGCTGTATTCAGCGATAAAAGCCAACCCGGTAGATGAGTCAGCAGCTTGGACCGCTGCCCCGATTGCTTTTGCGCTAGCCGTATTGCTGAAACTTAACCTAACCGGTGCAGATATCGGAAACTTTATTGCGACTCAAGTAACCGGACTATTCGTTGGTCTATCCGAACACATGTGGGTGATTCTTGGAACCACCGCCGCGGCTTGGGTGATTGGCCGGCGACACCACGTCGCATATTTACGGGCTAAGCGGGCCGAGGCACGTCGCTCAGTCGAAATTAGTTAGCTGAAGCTTTCATATCGCGGCGGAGTTCAGCTGGTAGTGAGAAAATCAAAGTTTCTTCAACATGCTTAACTTCTTCGACGTCACCGTATCCACGTTCTGCCAGCCAAGCCAACACTCCCGCCACAAGTTCTTCTGGAACAGAGGCACCTGAAGTCAGACCGACCGTTTCGACCCCAACCAATAAATCATCAGTCAGCTCATCTGCACCATCGACCCGAACTGAATTCTTAGCACCGTTCTCAAGAGCGACTTCCATGAGCCGTACAGAGTTCGAAGAATTCCCACTCCCAACCACAATCACCAGTTCACATTGTGAAGAAATATCTTTGATTGCAGCCTGGCGGTTCTGGGTCGCGTAACAAATGTCATCACTAGGTGGGGAAATAAGTTGCGGCAAACGCTTCTGAAGCCGTGCCACCGTTTCCATGGTTTCATCGACACTCAATGTGGTCTGGCTCAACCAAACAACTTTGTCATCTTGCCCTAGATCCACCGTGTCTGCGGCTTCTGGACCATCGACCAAAATCATCGCTTCAGGAGCTTCGCCCATGGTGCCTTCAACTTCTTCATGGCCTTCATGTCCGATGAAAACAATTCGATAGCCATCGCCCGCAAACCGTTTTGCTTCACTGTGCACTTTCGTTACTAGCGGACAAGTGGCATCGATGGTCTTTAGTTTTCGTACTGCCGCATCAGCGTGAACTGCTGGCGAAACGCCGTGAGCACTGAAAACCACAGTCGCTCCGTTTGGAACTTCGTCGAGTTCCTCAACAAAAATCGCGCCTCGATCTTTCAACTGGTTCACGACAAATTTGTTGTGCACGATTTCTTTGCGCACGTAGATTGGAGCGCCATAAAGTTCCAACGCTTGTTCAACGGTAACGACCGCGCGATCAACTCCCGCGCAATATCCACGAGGAGCAGCAAGCAGAACTTTTTTGGATGAGGTCATGGCCTAATCGTAAAGGGCAGTGCCGCAATCCGCTCTCGGCCGCATTCCACCGGCTGCTGATTCCGCGTGCCAACCGCACTAATGTCACGTTTGTGTAGTGAGATTGGCAGGTGGACGAAATCAAAGATGGCCAAAGTGCTGAATCTGCTTACCCAGTTCGCGTCCTGAACCAAAAAATCGCCACCTGGATTGGGAAACTCGGTCGGGTTTGGGTCGAGGGTCAAATCATCAAAATTAGTAATTACGGACGCAACTCCTATATTGAATTCCGCGACCTTGAGACAGACAATTCAATCTCAGTGGTTAC
>JBEAZM010000162.1:0-3253 GCA_041170125.1 Actinomycetota bacterium | reverse complement strand
TGGCGCACTTGGCACTTACTTCATTGTGGTTGCGGCAAGTGTGATTCGGCATCTTGGAAGTTTGCAATTCACCCTCGCTACGACCGCTGGCCAACTACTTGGATCGCTCGCTCTGGATTTGTTGTTACCACTCCCGGGGGCACGAGTAGATGCAACGCTTTTGATTGGTTTATCAATCACAGCTGCTGCGGTGGTTTTAGCCGGTATCCAAAAACCAAGGCCGATAGGCTAGAAACATGTGGAATTCCTCAAACCGAAATAGCGTCCTTGGGCGCTCATTTGTGGTGGGGATGATTTTGTTGAGTTTTTACTTTCTTGCATTTGCCAGTTTCAAGAGCGCGGGAATTGTGCTTGTGGTTGATTTAGTGGCCGTTGGAACTTGGCGGGCACTGCGTCATAGCGAGCATCAGGGCTGGTTTGCCATTCGAGCCAAGTGGCTGGATTTAGTGACAGTTTTTGGATTTGCAATCGCACTTTTGACGTTAATTTTGATAGTTCCAACCCCGAATTAGCAAGGTTTTTCGGCTTCGCACCCGAAATTTCGCCAGAGGCTTTGACCATTAGGCTTCCGCCATATTCAACTCTTTATTGCTGGAGGATTTATGGCTCGTCGCGGCAAAGTTTCCGTAATTGGCGCTGGTTTTTATGGCTCCACCACTGCTCAACGTCTCGCCGAATACGACATCTTTGAAACTGTTGTATTGACAGACATTTTGGAGGGCAAACCTGAGGGCTTGGCTCTTGACATGAATCAGTCCCGCTCGATTGAGGGTTTTGAAACCAAAGTTGTCGGTCAGACCACAGGTATGAACGGTGAGGGCTACGAAGCCATTGCTGATTCAGATGTGGTTGTGATTACGGCTGGTTTGCCACGTAAGCCCGGTATGAGCCGCATGGATCTCATTGAAACCAACGCAAAGATTGTCCGCGGCGTCTCGGAAAACATTGCTAAGCACGCACCGAATGCGGTTGTGATTGTGGTCTCGAATCCATTAGATGAAATGACTGCGCTCACCCAACTCGCGACTGGTTTTCCGAAAGAACGAGTTTTGGGTCAAGCCGGCATGCTCGATACCGCGCGTTTCACCCACTTTGTCGCTGAAACCCTGAATGTGCCAGTAGCCAGCGTCAAGACTTTGACCCTCGGTTCACACGGCGACACCATGGTGCCAGTTCCTTCACGTTGCACGGTCGATGGCAAACCGCTTTCTGAGTTGTTGGATGCCGACAAGATTGAAGAACTTGTTGTACGCACCCGCAATGGCGGTGCTGAAGTTGTAGCACTTCTAAAAACTGGTTCGGCTTATTACGCACCTTCTGCAGCTGCGGCTCGCATGGCAAAAGCTGTTATTGAAGACAGTGGTGCAGTAATGCCAGTTTGTGCTTGGGTTGATGGCGAATTCGGCATCAGTGGTGTCTACCTTGGCGTCGAAGCTGAAATTGGCCGCGGCGGTGTTACGCGTGTGGTTGAAACGAATCTCACTGAATCTGAAAAAGCAGGTTTGCTTGAAGCTGCAGAAGCAGTGCGAGCAAAACAAGCCGATGTCCAAAGCCTCTAGTTGGAGTTATTAAGTAATGTCAAAAATTAAAGTAGTAAATCCTGTTGTTGAACTTGATGGCGACGAAATGACTCGCATCATCTGGCAGTTCATCAAAGACCAGTTGATTTTGCCGTACCTCGACATCAACCTCGAGTACTACGACCTTGGCATGGAACATCGCGATGCGACCGACGATCAGGTCACTATCGATGCTGCAAATGCCATTAAAAAACATGGTGTTGGTGTTAAGTGCGCAACCATTACACCAGATGAGGCTCGGGTTGAAGAGTTTGGCTTGAAGAAGATGTGGAAGTCGCCTAACGGCACTATCCGCAACATTCTTGGGGGTGTGATTTTCCGCGAGCCAATCATCATCCAAAACATTCCTCGGCTGGTACCAGGCTGGACCCAGCCCATCGTGGTTGGTCGTCACGCTTTTGGTGATCAGTACAAAGCCACAGATTTCAAAGTTCCAAGTGCCGGTACTTTGACAATGACTTTCACCCCTGCTGATGGCTCTGAGCCGATGGAATTCAATGTTTTTGATTTCCCAGCTGGTGGCGTTGCGATGGGTATGTACAACCTGGATGAATCCATCCGCGATTTCGCTCGCGCCTCTATGCGCTACGGCTTAGCTCGGAACTACCCGGTTTATCTCTCCACAAAAAACACGATTCTTAAAGCATACGATGGCCAGTTCAAGGACATCTTCGCTGAGATTTATGAGAACGAATTCAAAGGTGAGTTTGAAGCAGCCGGCATCTCTTACGAACATCGGTTGATTGACGACATGGTCGCCTCAGCGATGAAGTGGGAGGGCGGATACGTCTGGGCATGTAAGAACTACGACGGTGACGTTCAATCTGACACTGTTGCCCAAGGCTTTGGCTCACTTGGTTTGATGACCTCAGTTTTGATGACTCCAGATGGTCGTACGGTTGAAGCCGAAGCAGCGCATGGCACCGTGACTCGTCACTACCGTCAGCATCAGCAGGGCAAACCAACCTCCACAAATCCAATTGCATCAATCTTTGCTTGGACCCAAGGTTTAGCGCATCGCGGCAAGCTTGATGGCACTCCAGAAGTTACAGATTTTGCGAACACGCTAGAGCGGGTCTGCATTGAGACTGTCGAAAGCGGCAAGATGACGAAAGATTTGGCTTTGCTGATTGGTCCAGATCAGGAATACCAGACTACCCAGGACTTCCTTGCAAGTATTGATGAAAATCTACAAAAGGCAATGAAGTAAGTTCTAATAAAAATGGCCGAGCATTTCTGCTCGGCCATTTTTATTAGGCAGGTAAGAAGAATCCAGTGTGAGCGTGACAGTCGTAACCGAATGGATTTTTCTTCAGATACTTCTGGTGATAATCCTCAGCCGGCCAAAACGTCAAGCTTTCGGCTGGATGCATCTCAGTAGTGATCGATCCGATTCCTGCCGCATGGAGTACAGCCGAAAACTCGTCGTGGGTTTTGCGAACTTCATCGGCTTGTTCGGCGGTGGTCCAATAAACCGCACTTCGATACTGGGTGCCAATGTCATTACCTTGGCGGTTGCCTTGAGTGGGATCATGATTTTCCCAAAACACACGCAAAATTTCGCGAGTTGGAATCAGCGTTTCGTCGTAACTAACTTTCACAATTTCCGTGTGGCCAGTCACACCGCTACAAACTGTGCGGTAGTCCGGGTTCGGGTAGTCGCCGCCCTGGTA
>JBEAZM010000161.1:0-2723 GCA_041170125.1 Actinomycetota bacterium | reverse complement strand
CATCGTAGGGCGCAACCACCCACCAAACATTGCCGTCAGCAATCCCGATTTCATTACCGTTCTTATCAAACCAGCGCGGTAAACCCGACAGTTCTGCTCGTTGCCAAGTTCCATAGAAACTTTGACCCCGACTGAGAACCCAGCCTTTACCCTCACCGTAAGTCTCCGCGTAAGGAGTTACGGTCCCACTACTGAAAACAAACGGGCTGTCTAGCAATCTAGTTTGTTGGATGAATACGGTTGATGTGGTTGCAGGTTCAAGCTCATCATGTTCGTTGACCGTGAACGTTTGGGACCCATCAGCCCAAATTTCCCATTTTTCAATTTCAGAATTCCAAATGAATTCTTTTCGAGCTGAGGCATACACAACTTCAATTGATACCGGAGATTTTCCGTCCACCAGTAAATCACCAAATCTCCAGCTTTTCGATGTTGTGAGTTTGGCAGTGGATGTATCGGAGATTCGAGAAATCAATTCCGAAACTGTTGCAAAATAATTATGCGGGGCGTAACGATCACTAACTCGAAAATACCCTTGACCACCTTGTGGAGCACCTACTAGTTGGAGGTTGGACTCTGTGAGATACGGAACGAGCTTTGAAGTCGAACCCGAATAAGCAAAACCCGGTGACCCAAACGCAGCTGCAATATCTATGTCTGTGATGCGGGCACTTCGAATTGGGCCCACGGTTTCAGGGAATTCGGAATTGAAAACGGCCATGAGTCGAGTGAGGCCGGCTTCCACTGGCTCGACCACAATTACGTCTGAAATATTCAAACCAACTTGAGGCCGCGCCTCGACCACATCGTCAATCTTGACCAATAAAACCGGATTAGTCGTTTCGTAACACTCATTCGTAAGCGGCGAGACATCACAAACTGGAACTTCCACAGTCGGAGACTGACTGCCTTTAGATTCGCTAATACTTTGAGATGGTGAAGTCTGAAACGAACACGCCGCTAAACCTAAAGTTAAGAAAACCACTGCTACGAATTTTTTCACCGAAGTTGCTCCAGACTCCCCGGTATCGAATCAGCCATATCAATTGGCCGTGGCCACTCTGCATAGCCATGTAACCTGAACCAACGCACACTGGCTCTAACTCGCAGTAATTGTAAGGCTCCAACAGCATCGTTGTGGAATCGTCGAGCAAGCGCGACCTTACGACAGGCAGCCGCCAGTTCAGTAAGTCTTTGCAAAGCATTTGGGTTAGCTCGAAAAGAATCTAAAACTGTTGGCGATTGGAAAATATCGATCAATAAGTTCGTCAAGTCAGACTCAGCCGCAAAATATTCAAGCGGTGACTGCTGCCAGCCTCTGTCGATATTGAGCAAAACTCGAGCAGCCATTGTTTGGTGTTCAATCGGCAAATCCCCAGATTGCAGCATTTCTGTGAATATATGTTCTCGCCAAGCTAATTGAATCTCGAGTGATTCACGCATCAGGTCTTTTCGCCGGTGCAAGATGTCCAGCCGACCTGCCAAGGTTGAAAGCTTCCATGTCACGTAAATCAACACAAAAAACAATGCGGTCAGTTCAAAAATCATTTTCGTCGCACCAATCTTCCGATTAACTGCGAACGTAAGTCCTCTCGAACTCGTATCCCTGTTGCTGTCGCCGTTTCATAAACTTCAATTAAATCTGAAGCGACTCGTGACCAGTCAAAAATTTGCACGCGTTCAAGTCCAGCTTTAGCAAATTTCAACCGCAATTCATCGCTTGCCAAAAGTTCCCGCAATTGCACGATTAGATCTGCGGCATTTTGATTCTCGAAAAGTACACCCGCCGCCCCGTAGTTAAGTACCCGCGTGAACGCTGGCAAATCGCTTGCCAATACGGGGGTCCCGCAAGCCATTGCCTCAAGCAGAACAATCCCAAATGACTCCCCGCCAGTATTTGGCGCAACATAGACAGCAGCCGATTTCAACATGGCAGCTTTTTCTTCATCGCTAACTCTGCCCAAAAAACTAGTTCGACTTTGGAGTGAACTTGGAAGACTTTCGATTGCTGCCGTCTCATCGCCAGGCCCTGCTACAACGAGTTCCAGATCTGGAATTTCAGATATTAGAACTTCGAGTGCCTCCACAAGAATTTGAAAACCCTTTCGAGGTTCATCAAATCGTCCAAGGAATGCGATCCGCTTTGGATTGCGTTCGCCACCCATAGGTTCAACTTCAGAAAAATTCGAAACCTCGATACCGTTGGGAATCAAAACCGCATCGCCACCCACATGTTGAACAACCGTGTTGCGTGCAAGTTCGCTGACAGCGATTCGACAGGTAACTTTTTCAAGAACGGTTTGAGCGAGTCCGTAGCCAGCAGAAAGAATTCGAGATCGATCCATTGAAGAATGGAATGTTGCAACAATCGGACCTGATGCTGACCAACAAGCTAACGCTGACACACTTGGCGTCAAAGGTTCATGGATGTGCAAAACATCAAAATTCTTTTCCCGCAACCAAGTTTGCACTCGTTTGGCAGGCCCAAACCCAAATGCCAGCCGAGCCACCGAGCCGTTATAGGAGATTGCAATTGGGGCTCCCGCAAAATTGACATAACTAGGTAGATTTGAAGCATCTGAAGCAGGCGCCAAAACCTCTACGTCATGGCCTGAAGCCATCAAGTATTTAGCGAGGTCATCAATGTGAGCTTGCACTCCCCCAGGAACTGACCAGTCATATGGACAAACTATGCCTATTCTCATCGGCCACCCCACTCCTTC
>JBEAZM010000160.1:0-6336 GCA_041170125.1 Actinomycetota bacterium | reverse complement strand
AACCTGCAGCAAGCGATTCCGTCGCAATGTCTGCCCGCGGTAAAAAGACTCGGTTGATTGGATCAGTCATTTGGTCGTAGACCGGAAACTCTTCAAGCAACTGCAAGGTTGTGGCGCCATCGCGGAGTGCGATGTCGGCTCGAATTCCGTATTCCGCTAATTGTGCGTTGGTGCCATCACCGCTTGCTGCTAACCGGATTCCCGCAAAAGCGCGAGCGTCAAGACCGTATTCCTGGCACTTTTCCCAAACCGCTTTCACTGAGTTCGCACACGTGAAAACAATCCATTCGTAACGACCAGTCACCAGACCTGTGATTGCACGATCCATTTGTTGTGGCGTGCGAGGCGGTTCCACCGAAAGCGTAGGAACCCGAGTCACTGAAGCGCCAAGTGCTTCAATTTCTGCTACCAGCGGATTGAAATGGTCTTTCGTGGTTGGAAGCAGAACCCGCCAACCAAAGAGTGGCTTTGCTTCAAACCACGACAAGGTGGAGCGCGAGGCTGCTGGTTCGCCAATAATCATCATGCCCGAACCAGTTTGTTTTGCAGCTTTGACGGTTGCTGGGGTTTCTTTCAAAGTAGTGATGAGTGAGCGCTGTGCGGTGGTGGCACCAGCACGAGTGATAAGAACTGGGGTTTCAGGTGCACGGCCAGCTGCAATCAACTGCTTCGCGATGTCCGCTGCTGCATCTGCAGCATTCAACGCCACAATCGTTACCCGCGGATCTAAATGCTCCGACCAATCGACATCTGTGTTTAGCGCATCAACAATGCGGATTTCGTTTGCGTTCTTTGAGGTGAGACTGACACCAGCAAAAGCTGCAACGCCAGAAACGGTTGAGATACCTGGAACAAAATCAAAAGCGACTTTGGATTTTTCCAAAATGGCTGACTCTTTAGTGAATGTACCGTCCAGGACTGGATCGCCAGAAAGTAGTCGAACCACACGCTTGCCAGCTTTTGCGGATTCCACAATCTGCTTGGCTCGTTTGGTGTGATCCATTGGGATACCGTCTTCATCAACAGCTGTAAAAACTTCTGCCTTGGTGGCAACAGTCTCCGCTAAAAGGACGGAATCACTATCCGCAATAACAAATTCAGCATCTGCTAACGCTCGGAAAGATTTGAGTGGGAGTAAATCAGCATCACCTGGGCCAGCAGCCACAAATGTGACTCGGCCAAGTTGGCGGTTGCGACTAGCGCTCATGCGCGTTTCACCTCGAGCGTGCAAATAGGGGGAAGGAACGCAGGCTCACGGTTGCCCCGAAGCCCACGGCCCTTAGTCCGTGACGGGGGTCGGTTTCCCGACCAGGCGGAGCAGAGGTTAGGCGTTTGAGCCTGATTCCCAAAATTGAGACTGAAAAGTCCTAAGTTTCGGACACTTTGAACTAGCGATTGCGCCGAAATAGCTTGTTGAAAATTGGGACTAAACCAAGCGACAGGGTGGAGATTCCATATTTCCGAGCATGTCGGGACCTGCGGAAATCTTTTATTGCCCAACCTGCTTTGCGAGCGTGTGCGCGCAGTTTCCGATCGCCGTTAATCACAACAGCGGTGCCAACCGCCTGCAACAACGGCAGGTCGTTGGCGGAATCGGAATACGCGGTGCATTGGGTTAGGTCATAACCACGCCGTTCCGACAACTGTCGAATCGCAACCGCTTTTTCAGCTCCATGCATGACGTTGCCGATCATCTCGCCGGTGTATTTGCCGCCGACGATTTCCGCCTCGGAACCAATCGCACCGGTAAAACCCAACTCTCGACTCAACAACATTGCGAGTCGGCGGGGCGATGCTGTGACTATCCAGACGTCGTCACCTTTTTCTAAATGAGCTTTTGCTAATTCCAGACTCTGCCGAAAGACTTTGGGTACGAGCATCTCGCGCGCAATTAATGCACCTTTGGTCTCGAGCTCGCGAACTTCGCGACCCGCAATAATTTTCAAAGACTGCCGACGAATGAAATCCATGTCGCCAATGTGCTCTTTGCCGATTGTGACGAATTTGAATTGCTTCCAAAAAAACTGGCGCACGGTTTCAGCAGTGATGAATTTGTGTTTTACGAGACCGCGCCCGAGGTGCCACAACGAAGAACCTCGAATCACGGTGTTATCTAAATCAAAAAATGCGGCTGACTTTGCACCTGTGATTGGGACTAGCGCCGACTCAACTTGTTCCCGCGCAACCACTAGGTGTCCAACTTCAATGCCGTCCACCAGAACAACCGGAATCAGTTCCGCGTACTTTGCCTGTAGTTCGGGATGCTCTAGAAGATTTACTTTTTCTAGCGTCGCTGAATTTTTCTTGGCAATATCTTCAAGTTCGGGCACCAGAGTTTCACAAAGATGGCAGCCTGGTTTCGAGATCACAGTGATGGTGTTAGACATCAGACCTCGCTTCGACAGGTATTAGTGCAATCAGCATGCGGACTCTAGTAGCGGAGCAAACTTTGTGCTGAAAAAAAGTTTGGGTGAAGTCCTGCGGACTTCACCCAAACTAAAGGCTTGATTTACTTGCGACGCTGTGCGCGAGTCTTGCGCAAGTTCTTGCGATGCTTCTTCTTTGCCATGCGCTTGCGGCGCTTCTTGATTACGGAGCCCACGAATAGTCCCTCTTCTTGGTTAACTTGATGACCGTAGCCTAAAGGTTAGGGCCAGTTTTCTTGGAATCGCCTAGGCGCTGACGTGAAATGCACCTTTGAGAAAGTCATTTACCGCCGATTCGGGCACTCGGTAGGAGCGGCCAACACGGATGGCCGGCATGTCACCGGCGTGCACTAACCGATACACCGTCATTTTGGATACGCGCATAATGCTTGCAACTTCAGCTACCGTGAAGAATTTTGGTTCTTCAACCAGCGTTGGTCGAGTCGCAGTCATGCGGCCTCCTTGAATCGGGGAAGTAACGGCAGAGGCGGGACACTAGCGGCTTAACAAGTCGCGGTAAATAGTGGGTGAATTACACGTTTGTAGTTCGATCAAAAAGCTGCGTTCGGATCTGCTGGCAATCCGAAAGTGGGAAAAATTTCTTTTCGTACTTGCATGATGATGCGATCAATTTCTGATTCTGGATTCCAACCGCTCGAGAAAGATTTCCACTTAACCTCAACCCCATCTGAGTGGGTAGCTTTTTCAGGCTGATGCGTTGCAACCGCTAAGAGATTTGTCCAAGTCTTGGGAACCACATTGTGCAAGTCGTATCCGCCACCGCCGACTGCAATCCAATTACCGCTCGCAAAATCGTGGGCGTATTGATGAATTAATTCGTGAGCCTTTAGTTGACCGTCGATTGTTATGTTCAAATTTGTAAGTGGGTCATCGCGGTGGGAATCACAACCGTGCTGACTAAAAATCATTTGTGGATCAAACTCACGTAACACCTCTGGTAAGACACTGGTGATTGCGCGCAACCATTCGCTGTCACTCGTATTTGCAGGAACTGGAATGTTGATACTGCGACCGTGAGCACCAACTGTGCCTGATTCGTGAATCGCACCAGTTCCTGGAAAAAGTGTCTTACCACTTTCATGGATTGAAAAAGTTAGCACTCGAGGATCGTCATAAAAAACGGCTTGAACTCCATCGCCGTGATGAGCATCGATATCGATGTAAGCAATGCGTTCATAGCCATTGTCTAGAAGCCATTGAATACTCACAGCAATATCGTTGTAAACACAGAAGCCACTGGCTTTGCTTGGCATGGCATGGTGGAGTCCACCGCCGACATTGATCGCATGTACGTAGTCGCCATTTGCAACTGCTTGAGTAGCTGTGAGTGTGGCTTGGCAAACATTGACTGCTGCTTCGTGCATGTTCTCAAAAACCGGTACGTCGAGACTGCCAAGACCGTATTGACCATTAACTACGCCACCGCCAGCTGCTTGTACCGCGTTGATGTAATCGCTTGTGTGAACTTGCTCCAACATCGTCGAGCTCACCTCTGCAGCTACTGGGCTAACAGTCACCGAGGGATGTTCAAGAAGCTCAGTTGCCATTGCATAGGTGTTGAGAACCCGAATCGGATGTAGCGGATGGGTATCGCTGAACTTGTAAGCAGCAAGCGCCGGATCTACCACAACGAAAAAGCTGGCCATTGCTAACTGTTTGCCATATCGATAGAGCGAGCTGTTGCAGCCGCAAGCGCTTTTTTCACGATTACTTTCAATTCAGCATCATCAAACACTTGGATTGCCGCGGCAGTCACGCCACCTTTTGAAGTCACGTTTGCACGCAACTCGGCTGGATCAGTGCCGGTTGCAATCAACAATTCGGCAGCCCCCAAAATTGTTTGTAGCGTTAACTCTTTAGCAACCGCCTCTTCCACTCCGAGTTCTATACCTGCCGCAACCATGGCTTCGACGAAGTAGAAGAAATAGGCAGGTCCCGAGCCACTGATTGCCGTCATTGAATCCTGCAGATTCTCTGGCACCACAATCACTTTGCCAACACTCTCTAGTGCGAGTTTGACACGCTCGAGATCTTCAGGCTTGGCCGAAGTTCCAGCACTCACAATGCTCATGCCTTTGCCAACCAGTGAAGGTGTGTTCGGCATTACTCGAATTACCGAAGTCCCAGCCGGCAATGCACTTTCGAGCCGTTCAATTCGCAACCCGGCAGCTAGTGACACAACAACAGCACCGGGCTTGAGATTGCTACCAAAATCATTCAGCATCTGCACAACATCGTGTGGCTTAACTAAAACAAAAACCAAATCAGCTCGCGCAAAAGCAGCATCATTGGTGACTACTTCAACTCCATACGTTGTCGCCAATTCCGCAGCCCGCTCGGCTCTACGTGCGGTCACGATGACTTCATTCGCGGAAGAAGTTTTTAACAAGCCAGCCAAAATGGCTTCACCCATTTTGCCAACACCTACAAGTGCGATCACTGACATGTTGCTACCTTCCAATAAAAACTGAGTGAACGCTAGCAAAAGTAGTTCAACAAATATTCAACTTCGAGTTTTGGAACGAGGTGGATTCATCACTGGCTTTGGCTCTAGGGTGCGCCCATGCCTGAGTTGAACCAAGACTTCCCCCGCATGTGGGTCGAGTTTGATGACCCCGCAGATGCTGAAAATCTGTTTCGCTGCGACCTCACTTGGCTGACTTCTAATTGGAATTGCATCTATGGCCGTGGCTGCGGTGGCATTGTTGAGGGCAAAGCGGCGAATGGTTGCTGTTCACTTGGTGCGCATTTCAGCGATGACGGCGATTACGACCGCGTCAAAAAGTACGTGAACAAACTCGACAAAGACACTTGGCAGAATTACAAAGAAGGCCACAAAAAGTGGACGGAAAAAGATGATGACGGCGAGCTCAAAACTCGGGTCTATAAGAGTGGTTGCATCTTTTTGAATTCCGCCGATTTCAAAACCGGTGGCGGTTGTGCGTTGCATCAACTCGCAGCTCGCGAAAATGTCTCCATCACAAAAACCAAGCCGGATGTTTGCTGGCAGTTACCAATTCAGCGTGGCTTTGAATGGATCAACCACACGGACGGCAAACAACGCCTCCAAATCACAATCGGCGAATACACCCGGGCTGGCTGGGGTGCAGGTGGTGCCGACTTGCATTGGTACTGCACATCGAACACTGAGGCACATGTTGCCGCGAATCCGGTGTACCTAACTGAACGCGACACTTTGATTGAGCTGATGGGCGAGCCTGCCTACAAAGTGTTGGTGGAACACTGTGAAGCCCGAATGACTGCGCTGCGAGCTATGCAAGTGGTTGCACAGAAGTCGGCCGGTAGTACGAGCAAGAGTGTCAGCGTTGCGATTCGGGGACTTGCTCCGCACCCAGCTGATCGCATCGTGCTTGATTAAACGTGCTTGATTAGTCGTGCTCGAATAGTCGGTTCGTCATTCAACCGATTAGCTCAACAACCAAGCCAGACCCAACAACACCGAGCTGGCGGCTGCAATCCAGATAGCTCGCTGCAGGATTCGATTTTGGTCGCGGAAATCTGCCGGCAAAGTTCGCGCCCACCCCGAATTCAATTTTGCTCGCTCAATTAGTTTTTCGACTTCAAACTGGGATGGTCTCAGCTGCGCTTGGATAGCTGGGGCGGCCTGATATTCGTCCCAGACAGTTTTGTCCACTTGCCGCAGTACTGGAACACAAATTGAGCACTCACCAGCGTGCACCACAAAATGCATGGCGTGCTTCCGATCTAGTGCAGTGCCAAACCGATGCTTTCCTGAGACCACAGCAGGGCACCGCGATTCCATAGTGATTAGCGTGATTGCGGTTGTGGCCCGAACCAGTTGAATTTTTGATTTCCGAAATACTTTCTGGAATTGCTTGGGCTTTAAACCCATTACTTCGGCTGCCGC
>JBEAZM010000159.1:0-7756 GCA_041170125.1 Actinomycetota bacterium | reverse complement strand
GAGTGATATTGCGCCGCGGTTGCCGAAGATTTTGATTCATCGAAATGTCGAAGGCGAAAAAGTTTTTGATTTTCTAAAACAGCTCGATGATGCGTGGGAGCGGACTGCTTCGTATCACACTTTTGGTGCGCGCGTGCATTTTGTGGAAGCATAGCAATATGCAACAGCCCACGGTCTGCAAACTATCGACAACCAATCGCGCTGGCGATTAGGCGAAGTTACAGTCCCGTGGGCTGTTGTTAGTCCGGACTAAGCCTTACCTTGATTCGCAACTGCGGCGGCAGCGGCTGCTGCAGCTTCAGGATCTAGGTATTTACCGCCAGCCACAATCGGCTGGAAGTTTTCGTCAAGTTGGTACACCAATGGGATGCCAGTCGGGATATTCAAGTTTGCAATATCTGTATCCGAGATGCCGTCTAGGTGCTTGACCAATGCTCGCAATGAGTTGCCATGAGCCGTTACCAAAACTGTCTTACCTGATTTGAGGTCAGCTTTGATCTCATTTTCCCAGTATGGAATCAAACGATCCACAACGTCTTTAAGGCATTCGGTCGCTGGCAAATCAGTACCTGCAATATCTGCATATCGTGGGTCGTGCGTTTGGGCGTACTCATCTTCAGGATCGATTGCTGGTGGTGGTACGTCGTAGGAACGGCGCCAGAGTTGGAACTGTTCTTCACCATAAGTTTCTAATGTCTGCTTTTTGTTCTTACCCTGCAGAGCTCCGTAATGGCGTTCGTTTAAGCGCCAGTTGCGCTTCACTGGAATCCAGTGACGGTCAGCCGCATCGAGGGCAATCTGCGCAGTGCGGATTGCGCGACGCAAAAGCGAGGTGTGCAAAACATCTGGCAGGATGCCAGCGGCTTGCAACATGTCGCCACCGCGAGCAGCTTCAGCTTCACCTTTTTCGGAAAGATCGACATCGACCCAGCCGGTGAAGAGGTTCAACGCGTTCCACTGGCTCTCGCCGTGACGCAACAAAATGAGTGTGTAGGTTTCTTGTGCCATGCCCCAAGTTTGCCAGCAACCATGGCCAGCGGTTAATCGCAGGGTTAACCGGTCTGAATACCGGATTCGGATTGGGGTTTCGCCCCGATGAAATTCACGATTGCGTTTGTGTAAGCAGTGAGCAATCCATTGGTGGTGGATTCCCAAGAAAACTTTTGGGCGTGGGCTTTTGCGCCAGCTGCGAGTTGGTTGTGGAATCCAATGTTCGTGAGAATTTTTTCAAGTGCAATCGCCCAAGAATGGTCATCTCGGTTTGATACCAGCAATCCCGACTTGCCATCTTTTACAGCTGTCACCAGTCCACCAACCGCAGCCGCAACGACGGGCGTACCGCAAGCCTGCGCTTCAAGAGCGACGAGGCCGAACGATTCAGAGTGCGAAGGGACTGCAACCACATCTGCCATGCGGTATAGGTCTGCAAGGGCAGTCGCAGGCGTTGGTGGAATGAGTTCAAGCCGATCGCCGATATTTAACATTTTTGAGATCGCAATCAAATTTTCTGGCGTGCCAATGCCAGACCCAGACGGACCACCACAAATCATGATTTTCAAACGATCACGCAAATCTGGCCGGTGATCTATTAAGTGAGCAGCTGCACGAATTAGGGCATCAGGTGCCTTAAGTGGTTGTAGCCGACCAACGAAGAGCATTACGAGAGCGTCCGCGCTAATTCCGTGTCGCAGGCGCGCTGCACTTTTGCCATCAGCTGGAGTGAACACGTCGAGGTCGACACCTGGGTAAACAACGTCGAGTTTTGATTCGTCAGCCTCGTAGAGCTCGATGAGTTCGGCAATCTCTCGGTGCGTGTTTGCGACGATCAAATCTGCAGATTTAATGATGTCTGATTCGCCATCAATTCGAATCTCAGGCTCGAGTGAGTCTTCGGGTGCGCGATGTAAGTTTTTGACTTTTGCGGCTGTGTGCATGGTGTGTACGTATGGAATTTGCCAGGCTGCTTGCAAAATTTCGGCGGACTTACCTGACAGCCAGTAATGCGAGTGAATTACATCGAACTCAAGATTGTTTGCGGCGCAGTAATCAATTGTGGCTTCAGCAAACTCCACGATCTCTGTCGGCAGATCCTCTTTAAGAAGGTCAGCGCCGTTAGATGTAGGGATGTGATGAACAATGTAGTTATCTTCGACCGCAACGGTTTCAGTGTGCTGGCCGAAGGTCGCGCGGGTGAATACATCAACCCGCACGCCGCGTCGAGCTAAACGTTTGGCAACTTGGTCGATGTAGACGTTCATGCCGCCCGCATCACCTGCTCCGGGCTTATCTAGAGGACAAGTGTGTAGTGAAATGAGTGCAATGCGTTCAACGTTGGTAGCGGCACTAACTGACTTCACTTACGGAGTTCACCACCATTGCTCTGCGGTGGCAAGTCGAACCCACCCAAAAAGGGCATTGTGGTTAATCTGTTAGCGAAAATCGCGAGGGTTAATAATCGGTGAATTCTGACTTAAGTCTTGCTCCTTAAGTGACATTTTGGATTTCTAGAAGGCTTAAGTCCGAATAACCTTCGGGTATGAGCAGTCTCGACAATTTTCCAGTCAGCGCCCTGATTTCTTCAGATGCGCTGAATATTTTGTCGACGCTTTCACAAACTTGGTACGTCGTCGATGTTTTGGGACAGGTGCGGGAGTCTGCCCCAAGCGCGGTTGATTATGGGATTGTGGTTCTTGGCCAAGTTGAGGACCGCAATCTTCTAGATTTGATTGACCAGGCGGCGGTCACTGGCAACCGGATTGAACGTGAAACTTCGATTCCTCGAACTCGTACCCACGCTGAACACACTTTGTATCTGCGGATTGCACCATTGCGCAACGGCCTAGTGCTGTTGATGGTTGAGGATCTAACCGAAGAGCGTCGACTCGATGCCGTGCGGCGGGATTTCGTGGCGAATATTTCACATGAATTGAAGACACCTGTTGGTGCGCTATCGCTGCTTGCAGAAGCAATCGAAACTGCGGTTGATGATCCGGAAATGGTTCAGCATTTTGCGCATCGAATTCGACGTGAAGCCGAGCGGTTGAGCGAGTTGGTTATCGACTTGATTGACCTTTCTTCATTGCAGACCGGCACACCAGGTGTCTCGTTCGAAGACATTGATGTTGATTCGATAGTTACGGAAGCTTGCGACGATGTGCAGATGCTTGCAAAGTCGAAGCGGATTGAGATTGTGGTTGGAGGCACTGGCAACCTGCATCTCGAGGGTCGGCGGGAACAAGTGCTGTCGGCATTGCGAAACCTCTTGACTAACGCAATCCACTACTCGCATGAATCGACCCGCGTTGCTGTTGGTACTCGACTCGTAGACGGTGTGGTTGAGATTAGTGTGGTTGATCAGGGGATTGGGATTCCAGCAGCCGAGCTCGAGCGCATCTTCGAGCGGTTTTATCGAGTCGATCCAGCGCGAAGCCGCGACACTGGCGGCACCGGCTTGGGGCTCTCAATCGTGAAGCATGTCTGTGTATCGCACGGCGGCGAGTGCACCGTTTGGTCGAAGGTTGGTCATGGCACAACTTTCACTATGCGATTACCTAAAACTTTAAATCAACCGCTAACTGCTGAAAAGGAAAATGCCTGATGTCACACGTTTTGGTTGTTGAAGATGAGGCTTCTTTCAGTGAAGCAATCTCGTACATGTTGCGCAAAGAAGGTTTCGAAGTCAGTGTGGTTGCGGATGGGCTAAATGCAATCACAGCGTTCGACCGCAATGGTGCCGACCTGGTGCTTTTGGATTTGATGTTGCCGGGCATGAGCGGCACCGAAGTTTGTGCGCAATTGCGACAGCGTTCGAATGTCCCAATCATTATGGTTACTGCAAAGGCCGATGAAGTGGACAAAGTGGTTGGGCTTGAACTTGGTGCAGATGACTACGTAACTAAGCCGTTTAGTTCGCGCGAGTTGGTTGCGCGGATTCGGGCAGTTTTGCGCCGCCAGTCGGATGTGGTTGAGGTGATTGACGGCCGCATCTTGGAGGCCGGGCCAGTGCGAATCGATATCGATCGCCACTTGGTGATGGTCGACGGCGAGAAAGTGCAGCTTCCGTTGAAAGAGTTTGATCTGTTGGAACTATTGGTCCGCAATGCTGGTCGAGTTTTGACCCGCGGACAATTGATTGACCGGGTCTGGGGCAGCGATTACGTAGGTGACACCAAAACACTAGATGTACACGTCAAGCGGTTGCGGGCGAAAATTGAGCCAGATCCAGCGGAGCCGAAGTACATCCAGACCGTACGTGGTCTGGGCTACAAGTTCGAGTTTTAAAACTAAAAAGTTTTCCACAAACGAAGAATCCTGAGCGACCACTTTTGGTCGCTCAGGATTCTTCGTTTTATAGGGATTCTGCGTCTGCTGGTTGAGGCGTCACAAGACTGTATTCACCAAGTGGTTCAACCACGAGGGCGTTGACTGTGAGGCTGCCAGCTTTTTTGAAAGTGTAGGTGACGTCGACGTGGGTGCCGGGCTTAACCGAAGAGCCAGTCACCTCTGCAAAGTAGTCGCTGTTGAAGCCGATGCGAAGCGTGCCGCCGTTGGGGTTGATGGTTGCGGACGGGCTGAAGTTGGCTTCAGCACCATCAACAGTTACGCCTACTAACTCGTCGGTGGCGTCACCATTGTTGATTGCGGTGAGTGTCAAAACAGCAGTGCCATCATCATGCATAACCACAGTGGTGTCCTGCACAAGTAGATCGCCGACGGCTGCATCCACACCGTTACCGAACGGCTTCATAGT
Source organism: Actinomycetota bacterium (assembly GCA_041170125.1). Taxonomy (GTDB): domain Bacteria; phylum Actinomycetota; class Actinomycetes; order S36-B12; family UBA5976; genus JAFMIT01. The sequence goes on along the minus strand of JBEAZM010000159.1, from coordinate 3,006 downwards.
GGCGGTGTCCGGCTGAGCATCGGCAATAGCGCAACCTGAAAGGGCCAAAACTGCTACCAAAAGGGCTGAAAGTTTGTGGGTTTTGAGCATGAGCGAAGGGTAATCGGTCGAAATGCCTCGCGCTTGTCCACATGTTGAGTTTTCGGTCTCAACAGTCAGACAGGCAGGGTACCCTTAGCCCCTAGGAAAGGCAGAAACATGAATTTTAAGGTCGGGGATACCGTTGTGTATCCACGCCATGGTGCCTGTACGGTCCAAGAAGTCAGAAAACGGGTTTTCAAGGGCGAAGAACGTGATTTCTTGGTGCTCACGGTGAACTCTGGCGGTATGCAGATTGAAGTTCCTTCTGGAAACGTAGAGTACGTTGGTATTCGCGAAGTTACCAGTGACGCTGAACTCGAATCAGTTTTTGACGTCTTGCGCTCCCCATACATCGAAGAACCTACTAACTGGTCCCGCCGTTTCAAGGCAAACCAGGAGAAATTGGCATCTGGCGATGTTATGAAAATTGCGGAAGTTGTGCGTGATCTTTTCCGTCGTAACGAAGAGAAGTCGCTCTCAGCCGGTGAAAAGAACATGTTGCTAAAAGCAATCGGTTCGCTTAAGTCAGAAGTTGCACTTACTAAGAGCACCGACGAGGAAAGTGCCGAAGCCTTAATCCGCGAAGTTTTGGAATCAGCTTCCTAAATTTTGGTAGTTAAAGCCACCTTGAGATTATTTCTCTAGGTGGCTTTACTCTTTGGGTATGAGGTCGGCAAAGGTGCATCTAGTTCTAGCGTGTAAGTCCGAACTCGCTTTTTTACCAATGCGGGGAAGCACTGTTGTGGAGATTGCTTTCGATCGCATCAAAAAAGCGACCACCGTCGATGCTGTATCAATCTGGGCGCCTGCGGATTTAATAAGTTTTGCAACCGACTCGCTTATTAGTCGATTGAACTCTCACAACTTTGATTACCAAACCACTTTGGCGGAACACATTGCTGGAATAGACGCTGAAGTGGTTTTAATCCACGATGCCCAACGACCATTAACCCTGCCGGCCACAATCGACGAAGTCGCCGAGACTGTCTCGGCCGAAGTGACACGAGTCTGCCCGGCCCACATCGTGGTGGACACTTTGAAGGTTTTGAATCCGGATTCAGTGGTTGTAGATACTGTGAATCGGGACAAAGTCCAGACGCTATCCAGCCCTGAGGGCTATTGGAAAGCTGCAATCTCAAATCAGGTAGATGACGTCTGGCATTTTGAAACTAGCTCTGGAAAAACTGATTTTGTGAGAGGAACTACTGAAGCTACGCGCATACGAGCTGCTGAAGATGTGCTGTTAGTGGAGTCATTCCTGGTTTGGCAGACCATGGCGAAAGCTCAGCCGAGTAACTAGAACGTTACTCCTTGCCTGGGTCTTCAGGTTTTGGATTATCTGAACCCTCAACCTCCGAGTTATCAAAATCTGGCTCGCGTAATTCCCGGGTTTCGTCACGAAACTTTTTTGGTTGATCGGCAATCGCGCGAGGCATCCCCGTAAACAAATACTTTGGATCGGACAGAATCCTTCGCACTAAACGTGAAGGCTTGGTTGCGATTCGATGTTCTAAATCTTTGATGTAGTTCTTTCGCAATTCGTTGGTGGATTGGGCCATGACGGTTCCACACGAGAGACATTTTGCGTGAGCCAAAATCCGACCCGCGTAATGCACCTCATGTTCGGTTTCTCGATTGCAGTTTGAACATGCCAGTACGACATGCTGTTTTGGGTTATCAGCCATACAAATTCACCTCAATCCAAACGCCTGGGCAGCGAGAATATGTTCCGCCATCACCAAATCCTGTGGGTATGTAACCTTAATGTTCTGGGCCGAGCCAGCAACAGCCTTAATTTGAATTTCTGGTTCGAACTTCTCCACACAAGAAGCCGTATCAGTTCCCTCAAAACCAACCGTGGCTGCCGCTCGGTATGCGCGAAGCAAAGGTTCGGCTGAAAATACTTGAGGGGTCTGCACGCGGACGATTTGTTGGTCGGCAGGAAACTCTCCAACCAGATTGCCGCTGCGCAAAAATGGGATTGCGCCACCAGCAGACTCTGCAGCCTCCGATAGCCGACGAATCAAACTCGGTGCAGCCAGTGGGCGGGCGCCGTCGTGAATTAATACTTGCTGACACCGACCGCTTTCAATGCTTGGCGCGATGTATTCCAGCGCTCGCGCCTCGGAGTCGTGCCGAGATTTACCACCCTCAACAATGTCGATAGAGACGGACAAGTGTTTGCTCAAAATGCTCCGTGCTTGCTCAATCTCAAGTGGATTGATCACAGCAATGTAGCGGTCAAAAAGCTCGGATTTGATGAGCCATTCAAAACTCCAGGTCGCCAGTTCCCGACCTCCAAGCGGTAGCCACACTTTGTTAGTGCTCGCACCAAGCCGAGTACCACTACCGGCCGCCAGCACAATGGCTGTACGGCCGGTAGTAGGGGGTTTTGACTTCACACTACAAACCTAGTGCGTCCATTTCTTTCCGCAAAGCGACGATGGTTTGGGAAGCATCTACTTCAACATCATCCCAAGTGATGAGGGTGTCGATTGGTAGATCTCGCTTCAAGGTTGCGCCTTGCAACAAACCGATTGGCACCAGGTTGTCGCGCTTGGCATCTTCAACACGATCCGCAAACGCGCGCATGGTGTAGCCGCCGATGCTGTCTAGAGTCTCGCCAGCCTTGAGGTCCTTCTTGGTCATTGCAACAACTTCGGTAGTGCGAGAAGTGGTTGCGAATGACGCCTTGTTCTCGACCAAAATCTCGGCAACAGTGATTGGTGCTTCGACACTAGCTAGATGGTACGGCCGGTAGAGCGAGAAGTAAGGGCCGTTGCCCATGCCGAGGTATGACATCTCGTGAGCAACATAAGGCTTGTCAGATTTCACAATCACAAACACACCTGGTGCAACATCGCCGGTGCAGTAGTCAACAACACCAGTTTCTTCCAACACGCCACCAGCTTCAATCGGGGAGAA
>JBEAZM010000158.1:0-5495 GCA_041170125.1 Actinomycetota bacterium | reverse complement strand
GCCATCAAGGTATTGACCGGTATCGGCGATCCACTGGTCGGCACTGTGATGACCTATGACGCCCTCGAAATGGCCTACCGCCGACTACGGGTTCGGAAAGATCCAAACTGCGCAGTGTGTGGAGAAAACCCAACCGTCACAGAATTAATTGATTACGAAGCTTTCTGTGGCTCAATCAGCGACGCGGCAGCTGAAGCGGTTGTCGACAGCACAATCTGGCCAACCGACTTGAAGCAAATGTTGGACGAGCGCGATGCTGGTCAGCGTGACTTCATTCTGATTGACGTGCGCGAACCTGCCGAATACGAAATCGTGAACATCCCTGGCGCTGTCTTAATTCCAAAAGAGCGATTCCTCAACGGCAGCGTGCTGGAAGAGTTGCCGCACGACAAGCAAGTGATTCTGCATTGCAAGAGTGGCGTTCGCTCAGCTGAATGTTTGGCAATCCTAAAAGGTGCTGGATTTGCCGATGCCGTACACGTCGGCGGCGGCGTGATTGCGTGGGTCGGCGAAGTCGAATGGGACAAACCCATTTACTAAGCAGTTCTTCGAAACAACCTAATTCCTAAAATTATTTGGCGGTGGCGCAAACCACCGCCAAATAATTTTGCAGACTTATGGACAACCAAGTTACTCGGGGGTTTAAAGTTCAGCCATGACAGTCGGTTTCGATCCAATGCGTGGCGTTCGACTCACCAAATCCCAGCGCCGAGCTTTACTAATCAGTGCCGCTCGCGAAGTTTTCGTCACGTATGGCTACCACGCCGCAAGCATGGACGAAATCGCTGAACGTGCAGGTGTAAGTAAGCCAGTTCTTTATCAGCATTTTGAAGACGGCAAACTCTCGCTTTACACCGCTTTGGTCGAAATGACTGGCCGCGAATTGCTCGAGCGGTTGACTGCTGCACTTGCCAGCACTGGCGAAAACAAACAGCGGGTTGCCGCAACCATCGGTGCATATTTTGATTTCGTCGAAGATCCAGACGGTGCTTATCGGCTGGTTTTCGAGTCAGACCTGTCGCACGAACCCTCCGTACGCGACAAAATCGAGTTCTACGAGGATGAATGTGCTGTCCTAGTTAGCCAAGTGATTGCTGAAGACACCGGAATTAACGCCGAAGAAGCGATGATTTTGGCCATGGGATTGACTGGTTTGGCCGAAACCGCGGCACGTCGTTGGTTGCGCGAGGGCTGCGTGGTTCCAAAGCGAACTGCTGTTGCATTGGTCACGCGTTTGGCATGGCGTGGAATCTCTGGTGTGCCAAGAGTCGGCTCAGCCGAATAACCTACGCACAGCGAATCTTTTTTCGCCCCGGTATTGCTTATTAAGGAGATCTAATGGAAGTACGAATTGGCGTCCAGAACAGTGTTCGTGAAATTGTCATTGACACCGTTGAATCAGTCGATTCGCTCAACCACAAAATCGACCAAGCACTCTCAAACGGAGCCGTCCTTCAACTCGCCGACGAAAAAGGTCGAGTAGTCATGATTCCGGCTGCCACAATTGCATATGTCGACATCGCTGCCTCCGAAGCGCGGCGAGTTGGCTTTGGCGCATAGTCGCCACCCTGATTTAGGAGTATTTTGAATAACGCACCACAAGCTGCGAAGTTTTCGGATTTCGCACTTGATGACCGGTTGGTCGCTGCCTTAGCTACCGCAGGCATCGAAACAACTTTTCCAATCCAAGAAATGACTCTCCCCCTTGCATTAGGTGGCAGCGACATTATTGGTCAAGCAAAAACGGGCACGGGTAAAACTTTTGGTTTTGGCTTACCGCTGCTACAGCGAATCTTGGCCACACCTGCCGAACCGAATAAACCAAACGCTTTGGTGGTCGCCCCAACACGTGAACTAGCACTGCAGGTCTCAAAAGACCTCGAGCTCGCATCCAGCCAGACCGGTCTAAAAGTGGCTGCCGTATTCGGCGGCAAAGCGTACGAACCACAAGTTGCGGCGTTGAAAGCCGGCGTGGACGTGGTTGTTGGTACCCCAGGCCGGTTGATTGACTTAGCAAAACAGCGGTTGATGGATTTATCCAGTGTCAAGGTTTTGGTACTAGACGAAGCCGATGAAATGCTCGACATGGGCTTTTTGCCAGATGTGGAACGACTTCTAAAGCAGACTCCTAGTTCCCGCCAAACGATGCTCTTCAGCGCGACCATGCCAGCCCAAATCATTGCGATGGCTCGCAGCTACATGAACAATCCGACCCATATTCGCACGAGCAGCATTGGTGACGAGAACATCACAGTCGATGCAATCGAGCAACATGCCTGGCGCGCCCATCCGATGGATAAGCCAGAACTTGTGGCTCGGATTCTCCAGGCCGAAGGCCGTAACCTCGCAATCATCTTCACGAAAACCAAGCGGGTGGCTTCGAATCTGTTTGAAGACCTGAAGGAACGTGGTTTTGCAGTTGGCACCATTCATGGCGATCTCAGCCAGGATGCTCGCGAACGCGCACTCCGGGCATTGCGCAGTGGGAAAATCGACGTGCTGGTCGCAACCGATGTTGCCGCCCGCGGTATTGATATTGATGGCGTGACGCACGTAATCAACTACGAATGCCCTGAGGATGACAAGGCCTATCTGCACCGAGTTGGCCGAACAGGTCGAGCCGGCGCTGAGGGAACCGCAATCACACTGGTTGATTGGTCCGAGGTAACTCGCTGGCAAGTAATCAACAAGACACTGGGCTTACCTTTCAACAATCCGCTCGAGACATACTCATCAAGCGATCACTTGTTCACGGCATTGAATATTCCAGTCGGCACCAAAGGTCGTCTGGTAAAAGCGGAACAAACTCGACCAGGCTTAAAAGCTGAGGCCCGCACAACGGAAGACAAACCCAAGCGAGTCCGCAGTCGAAATCGTCGCTCAGATGCGGCACCAAAAAATAATTAAAGTGGAAGTGTTGCAATCAACCCGCGAGCCAAATCGCGATATGCCATAGCCGCGGGTGATTGCGAATCCGACCCCAAGATAGAACCGCCGCGGCGGTGGCTTTCAGCAAATCTTGAAGCAAACGGAACAGCTGGCCAAACCCGAACTCCGTAAGTTCGTTCAAGCTCAGCTAATAGTCCGCGGCCGACCTCGTATGAACCCTCAAACATCACCGGCAAAATTCCCAGTGCATTCAAATCCGGATTCGTGAATTGTCGAATCTCGTTCATGGTTTCGAATAACTGCCGCAAACCTCGATGACTCAACTGCTCTGCATGGATTGGAATGAGCACATCGTCCGCGGCCGTAAGAGCTGTGTGAGTCAACAATCCCAAACTTGGCGAACAATCCACTAAAACCCAATCAGGCTCTGTGGTGAGTGACTTCAGTCCCTCGCGCAGCACATACTCACGGCCTGGCCTGGTTAATAATTTTGTTTCGGTTGCTGTTAACTCGATGGTGGCTGGCAAAATTTCCAAGTAAGGCAAAACTGGTTGGATGGCATCCGCTGCCGGCAACTTGTTGGTGAGCACTTCTAACACTGAGTTTGTGAGCTGTTCTGGGTTATTGCCGGTGCTCGCCGTGAGATGTGCTTGGGGATCTAAATCCACCATCAAAACATGTTCGCGCAACTCTGCGAAAGCCGCCCCAAGCGAGGCGACAGTGGTGGTCTTCCCCACCCCAGCTTTCTGGTTAACAACTGCAACCACACGCGTCATAGCCGAAGCGTAACTAGCCCAGAGCCGACTCGATGAAACCAAACACGGAGTTAGCTAACAACTGCACACCGATTGCAGCGAGCAACAAACCGGCAATTCGGGTCACCATCGAGATGCCTGATTTTCCAAGAACTCGCGCCAGCACACCTGAGAAACGCAACGCTAGGAAAATCAAAACATGGATTAGCACAACGCCGAGTGCTAGCGAAATGTATTGCGCTGCGCCATCGGCCTGACGAGCGAACAAAATGGTTGCAACAATCGCGCCGGGTCCAGCAAGTAGTGGAGTGCCCAGCGGGACAAGTGCGACGTTGACATCTTGCTCTTCATCAGAAGTTGAGCTTTCCACACCGGTAAGCAGTTTTAGCGCCATCAGGAGTAGCAACAATCCGCCAGCGCCCTGCAGTGATGGCAAGGAAATTTTCAAGAAACTCAGCACTTGTTCGCCAAGCACCGCAAACAACACAATCACAAAAAATGAGGTGAAGGTTGCCTGAAACGCCAGTCGATTGCGCTCTTTACTTGGCCGCGAACCTGTCAGCCCAAGAAATACCGGGACTGCACCTGGTGGGTCCATAATCACAAATAGTGTGACGAGCACGGAGCCAAAAAAGACCAAGTCAAAAAATTCCAACATACTGCTGAGGGTAACGAGAACTATGAATTTTCCACTAATTCGGCTGAACCATCCAGCTCAGCCGATTACCCTTCACCTGTGATTCAAACTAACACTCGAGTTTATGCCGCGCGGCTCGTGGGAACCGAAGTTTTCGATCCCCACGGTGACAGCGTTGGCAAGGTGCGGGATGTGGTCGTAACACTTCGACCCGGTCGCGCCCCTTTGGTGTTGGGTTTAGTTATTGAGGTCCCGCCACGCCGTCGCATCTTCTTACCAATGGGTCGCATTACTTCAATTCAGCCAGGTCAGGTAATTTCGACGGGCAAGCTGAACATGATGCGCTTTCGGCAGCGGGAAAATGAAACATTAATTCTGGCTGAACTGGTTGATCGAAAAGTCACAGTGACGAACGAGGATTTAGTAGTTTCAATCAGTGACGCTGGTATGGAATGGCAGCAGCGCACAAAAGAATGGCATGTAACCCGAGTCTATGCTCGCAAGATTTTGGGTGGCTTCCGCCGCTATGGCGAAGGCAAGACATACGCCTGGGATGAAATCTCTGAGTTTTACCAAGTTGAAGATGCCCAACCAGTCGATAACCTACTTGAGTCGTTAACTGATCTTCGAGCAGCTGACTTAGCAAACTTGATGCGTGATTTGCCAGCTGCTCGGCAGTTGGACTTAGCTCGAGAACTCGATGACGAGCGACTAGCTGACGTACTCGAAGAACTTCCTGAAGATGACCGTGTGGCACTTGTCCAAGGTTTGGGAATTGATCGTGCTGCTGACGTGCTGGAAGAAATGGATCCAGACGATGCAGCTGACTTGTTGAAAGAACTCCCTGAACAAAAAGCGCAAGAGTTGATCGAACAACTAGAGCCCGAAGATGCTGAAGATTTGCGCCGGCTTTTGTCGTATGAGGATTACACCGCTGGCGGCATGATGACAACCGAACCAGTTTTATTATCGCCAGACGCCACGGTGGCAGAAGCACTAGCGCGGGTCCGCAATCCAGACTTGTCGCCTTCGCTTGCCGCCCAGGTTTATGTAGTTCGCTCCCCCATCGAAACCCCTACGGGCAAATACTTAGGTGTGGCACACTTTCAGCGATTGCTAAGAGAACCGCCTTCAGCCTTGGTCAGTTCCGTAATCGATAAAGAGCTGGAACCTGTTGGCCCAAGCGCTAGTTTGGCTACGGTTGCCCGCTACTT
>JBEAZM010000157.1:0-4830 GCA_041170125.1 Actinomycetota bacterium | reverse complement strand
CTCGGTAATACTTCAATTCCCGAATTGAATCTGCAATATCGCCAAGCGCACGGTGGTTACCTTGTTTGTCTGGCGACGCGAAATAAGTCCTTGGATACCAACGTCGGCAGAGTTCTTTGATAGAAGACACATCAACCAATCGATAGTGGAGGTAGCTATCTAAAGCTGGCATGGCTCTTGATAAAAACCCACGATCCACATAGATTGAACTGCCCGCCAACGGAGCCTTTCGAGGTTCCGAAATGTGACTCTTGACGTACTCCATAACCTGACTTTCAGCTACCTCTAGTTCAATCCCATTTGGGATTTCAGGGAGCAGCCCTGACTTGGTGTGCATTTCGGTTACGAAATCGTCCATTTCGGCAAGTTCGGCATCACTAGCTCGGACAACGTAACTCACACCAGCATCCAAAGGTTGTAAGTCACCGTCTGTCACCACACATGCAATCTCAACAATCACATGTCGATCTAGATCGAGCCCAGTCATCTCTAGGTCAATCCAGACCAGACGATCATTTTCTGCCATGCGGCGGAGACTACCGATATGCACAGAGCGAAGTAGACTCGGCGCTGTTAAACCGCATAGGAGAGACCATGGAAAGTTTGGCTCTGTTTGTAGGACTTCTCCTACTTGGATTGTTTATTGGCGGCCCGGTTGCCTTAGCAATCTCCTTCATCCCAACTCGCTGGGCGAAAATCCTCGCCATCGTGCTTGCAGCACCAATCACCGGCCTGGGAATCATGTTGGCTTTGAGCGCTGATGGTGGTGCTAACTTGTGGTTAATCGGCTTTGGATCCTCAGCTTTCGCAACCGGAGCGATTGTTAACTCAATTCGAGGTCTAAAACAGGTTCCGGCACCTGAATTCGAAACACCTACTTTTGAAGAGCCGCAATAAGTCATGAGCACTTTAATTCAAGACGTTCGGGTGCTAATCGTCGAAGATGACACCTTTACTAAACAATTAGTTAGTAGCACGCTAGAGAATCAGGGATTCCAAGTGGAGTCAGCTGCGACAGTGCGTGAGGCGCTAGAGATTTTTGCAAACTTTGAGCCGCACGCTGTTGTGAGTGATTTGGATCTAGGCGAAGTGGTAAGTGGAGTAGACCTCCTAAACCGAATTTTTGATGATGCGCCTTGGACAGGCTTGATTGCTCTAACAGCGCATGCAAGTCCCGAACTTGCAGCGCACGGCAAACTCCCGGACGGTGTGGTTTATCTGGTTAAGTCGCAAGTCAATGAGCTTCAAGAGATTGGCTGGGCCGTCCGAAGTGCCATCGAAGGTTTTGCAAACATCCAAACCCCGCACTCTAAAAAAGACAACAAGTTTGCAGTTTCGGCATCACAAGCTGACGTTTTGCGCCTTATGGCCGAGGGCTTGACGAACGCAGCAATTGCCGAACATCGACAGACTTCGCAACGTGCTGTTGAGAATTTAATTCAGCGAACTTTTAGAACTTTGAATTTACAAAAAGGTGACGGCTACAGCCCTCGAATGGAAGCAGTGAGACTTTGGAGACAAGGAAAAATCGTCGTCCGGTAATCACTTCAATTTACGACTTGGTTTTGGATTCGAATACCAGTCGTTGGGCGATTTCTTGGCAGGCATGGGCGGTTTTGGTGCCCGCTGGCATCTTGATCACAGTTAACTCTTACTCGAGTTTTGCCAGGGTTTTGGGCTTTCAAACGCTTTATGTCGCCGGCTTGATAGGTGTCCTCAGCGCAGGTCTGGTGCTTCTAATTGCTCACTTAACCACGCATCGACATCGACGCCATCGGAGAATTTCATCCTGGGTTACTGCAACCGTTTACATCAGCGCAGGAAGTGCCAGAAGTCTGGCTGTTTTGTATTACCTCGAATCGGCTCTCCCAGAAGGCACGCAGCTTCCAAGTCCTTGGTTGTTGGCAATTCTCGGAGGAATCCATGGTGGTTTTTGGTTGTCATTTGTCGGTGTGACGTTTATGTTGGCTGAACGCCATAGGACGCAAAAAGCAAAGGTTGAAAAACTTAAAGCCGAGATTGATTCTGTTCGGGGTTTCTCTGAAGAATCTCTGGCGACAGACATCGAGGAAGTTCAGAAAATGATTTCCTCCCGATTGCATCCAGTAATTGACCGCGTGGAGACTCAACTCCGACAAATTAATCAAACTAGAGGTAATTTGGTTGAGCTTGCAGAAGAGCTTCGTGAAACTTGTGAGCAAGACGTTAGAGGTTTGAGTCATCGTTTGGCGAAACCCGTAGAACAATCTTTTCTCGATGCCCCTCAAACAACGGTGGTGTCTTGGCGCGAAGTTTTAAGAGAAGGATTTCGAGATCTGGATACTTACATATATTCAGTCCTTGGATTGGCAAGTTACCTTTTATTCTTCCTGGTCTTAGCTCAGAATCATTTCTACTTAATTGGCCCAGTGGCAATTTTGATGGTTCAGATTTTTGCTGTAGCTGTAGTTCTGGATTTAGTTTTTTGGCGAGGTCGAGTTTGGCAAAATCGTAAACTTCAGTTTGCATTTGTGTGTTTCTCTCTTGTCACTGCCTCTTATGTTTTAGTCTTCTTAAATTCTGAAATTCGTTCAGATCCGGATTTTCTATTACTTATCTTGATTGATATCCCAATTTCGTACGGGTTTATCTGGCTAGCAACATCAATGTTGCGCGGATTTCAAAACGTTGAGGAGCAAAGTTCGAGAGATATCAGGACTTTGACCTCGGTTTTAAACAGAATTCAATTGAGTGTTACCCGTCAGCGGAACAGTTCGAGAAAGATTTTGGCGTCCCTTCTACATGGAAAAGTGCAGGGGAGATTGGCAGCGGTATCGCTTGCGCTGGTTTCCGCCAAAACCTCTGGTGGAAGCTCTAGTGAAAATTACTTGGATGAAGCAACCCGGCAATTAAAACTTGTGAAATCTGAGCTCAACTCAATTATGTCGATGGAAGGCGAACTTGCGTTGAGTGAAGTTTCCACCAAGTTGTCGCCAGCTGAACTTTCAATTGCAGCCCAAGAGTGGAGCGGTCTGCTCAACGTGGATTTGGTTTACAACGAATTGGATTTTGAAATAATCAATCAGTTGGAAATGCGCGATGCCATATTGACAGGACTGCGGGAGTCGCTCGCAAACGCGCTTCGGCATGGACACGCACGCAATGTTTCGGCATCAATCGAAGTTATAGATGGTGTACTAATCATGCAGTTAGTAAACGACGGTAAGCCAATCGAATTGGATTCGGTGATTGACGGGCACGGCGGATCTGAGATTACGAGCACTGGTGGGCAGCGCAGTTTTGATGTGGTTGACCAAAAAACCGTTGTAAAAATCGAGTGGCAGTTATTAACCTCGGTTGTTAAGTAGCATTCGCGGTCTGTGCGCCGCGAAAATGAGGATATTTTGAATTCAAACGTAAAACAAATTGCTCAAATTGCCATACCTGTAAGCCTCGAGTTCATTGTTATCTTGATATTGAACTTTGGGAACCAGATAATTGTTGGTGGATTGGGGGCTTTGCCAATTGCTGCAGTTGGCTTCGCCAATAATTTAACGTTTGTATTTGCGGTGACAGTCAGCGCGCTAGGCACATCTGTTGGGATTCTTGCGGCCCGAGCCTATGGTGGAGGACGACTTCACGAATTGAACCAAGTGGTTTCAATTGCCTTGATATTCGCAGCATCCGTAACCGTCATTGCTGCCGGCTTCATGGTTTTGGCGCCGTATCGGTTGTTAAAACTTACAGGTGCTTCGGATGCAGTAGCGGCAACAGGAAGCGACTACCTGCGCTTTTCGGCACTAGCACTTTTTGGGGCAGTGCTTTCTGCTGTACTTAGTGGAGTTTTTCGTAGCGTTGGAAAACCCAAGCTCCCGATGTATGCAACTATCTGGACCCTCGCAATCAACCTCCTTTTGAGCTACGCATTGGTGTACGGAATTGTGCTGCCTGAACTGGGCGTAGCTGGAGCTGGTGTGGCCACTTTAGTTTCCAACTCTTTAAAGGCCATCACGCTCGGAATCCAAATGTTCATCACGCGGAACATCACGAACTTTGAACTTCCAACCTTTGGTCGTGAGTGGATTGAAGTCATTCGGCCACTTTTTGTTTTGGCAATTCCACTAGGCCTAACCGAACTGGTTTGGTCAGGTGGGCAGTTTGCATACGGTGTAATCATTCAACAGATTTCAGACGAAACGTTGGCAAGCTTTAACATCGCAAACACCTTGGAAGGTGTCTTTATCGTCGCGAGTGTTGGTCTCGCGGTTGCAGCGACCGTATTGGTTGGACGGGCCGTTGGATCTGGCGATGTGGATGAAGCAACCGCTTGGGTCCGTCGCATCAAGCGAACCGGAATTTACAGTGGTTTGGCGTTTGGAGCGCTGTACGCAGTCTCATCACTATCACTTCCTTTCCTCTTCGGAAACGCTGGAAGCGAGGTTCAACAACTGGCAATTGGTTTGATTCTGTTCAACGCCGTTATCCAGGTAATTAAAGTGCGCAACATGATTTTGGGAACCGGCATTCTGACTAGTGGCAGCGATATTCGGGGCGTCATATACGGCGATGTGATTGGTTCCTTAGTTGTTGGATTGCCGCTTGCATTTCTACTTGGCTTGTACACGCCGCTTGGAATTTGGGGAATCATGATTGCACGAGTTGCTGATGAGATTGCAAAGTTGGCTGTGTTCGAATACCGAGCCAAACGGATTGATTGGCATAAGTTGGTGGCAAGCCAAACTACAACTGCACCAATCGCTGATCAATAATTTCGATTTTTCGAGGCCAATTCAGATCTTTGATTTCTGGGTTGTGAGATATAGCCACAAGAGTTTTCTCAGATTCGAGTAA
>JBEAZM010000156.1:0-2856 GCA_041170125.1 Actinomycetota bacterium | reverse complement strand
ACTGGCAATTTTTTGGAATTATGTTGCAAGCCGGTTTGCTGGTTATAGGTGGCGGACATGTGGTGTTGCCAATTCTTGAACGGGGAATTGTCGGCAACGATTTAATGTCCGTGAGTGAGTTTTTGACTGGCTACGGCGTTATGAATTTGTTGCCCGGCCCACTCTTTAATTTTTCGGGATATCTTGGCTACTTAAATCCAACATCAATCAACGGCTTGGCCGGCGCTGTAATCGCAACCGTTCTCATTTTCTTGCCAGGAATTGGGTTGATGTTTTTTGCCTTGCCGAAATGGAATTTACACGCGGATGGCTTACTTCGGGATTTTATTGGCGGCGCAAACATAGCGGTGGTCGGCTTATTAGCAGCGAGCCTCTGGGATCCTGTGATTAATGCGGTTGATTTCACTTGGTTGAAATTTTTGGTTGCGCTTTTAGGGTTGTTGCTGATGCGGAAAATCCCACTCAACATTGCAATTTTTGTAACACTTGGAATTAGTTACCTGGTCAGTTGACAGATAGGCAAACATGAACTCGGATTTAGTAAGACCAGCAGCGGTGCTCTGGGATATGGATGGAACTTTGGTTGATACTGAGGAATATTGGATTGCCGCTGAAATTAACTTAGTAAATCAAGCAGGTGGAGTATGGACACATGCAGATGGTCTCTCAGTTGTGGGTAAACCGATTCCAGTAACTGCAATTGAATTACAAAAACGTGGTGGTGTAACCCTTGAAGTATCAGAAATCGTCCAGTCACTTTTAGATTTCGTGGAGACTGAAATGCGCACCAAAGGAATTCCATGGCGGCCAGGGGCGCTTGAACTATTAGAAAAGATTCACACAGCGGGAATCCCCTCGGCGCTTGTCACCATGTCATACAAACAGCTGGCTAATGTGGTGTTGGACTTATTGCCCAATCGACCCATCTCAGTCGCCGTCACTGGCGAAATCGTGAAACACGGCAAACCGCATCCTGAGCCGTATCTAATGGCTGCGAAACTGTTAGGAGTGGAGCCGAGTAAGTGTTTGGCTATCGAAGACTCACTAACTGGCATCATGTCAGCGGAAGCAGCTGGAACGAACGTTCTCGGCATTCCGCACATGGTTGAGATACCAGCCGCTGAAAAACGCAATCGGGCGCCTTCTCTCACTGCTATCGATTGGCCTGAGATCTCACAGATTATGTCCAATAAAACTTTGGATTTGATAAGAGGGTAAATCACTTATCGCGCATGATGCGCGGCTTTAGCCCTTCAGCCTCTAAAGCTTTAAGGACCAACTGCCGATGCGCGTGTCCGCGGGTTTCGATGCTTAGTTGGATTTCAACATCGCCAATCTCCCAACCTTTGCCGTGCCGAGTGTGTAAAACCTCAACCACATTTCCACCAGAGGCCGCAATAGCGGTTGCGATTTTCACCAATTGGCCCGGACGATCCGGCAGCATTACTGAGATTGTGGTGTAACGCTCGGAAGCAGCAAGACCGTGACCAATCACCTTTTGCATCAGAAGTGGATCGATATTTCCACCCGATAACACAATCACGGTTGGACCTTTGACTTTCACACGATGAGCTAGCAGTGCCGCAACCCCAACCACACCGGCCGGTTCCACCACAAGTTTGGCTTTCTCAAAAATCGTCAACATGGCTTTTGCCATTTCGTCTTCCGAAACCGTAATCACTCTATCTACGTAATCACGCACGATTGGAAATGGGATTTTTCCTGGTTTAGAAACTGCAATGCCATCGGCGATTGTTGCTTTCAGCTCAACCGAAACTGGTTTCCCTGCTGTCAAAGATGTGGGATAGGCAGCAGCGTTTGCAGCTTGCACGCCGAACACTTTTAGTTTGGGGTTTGATGATTTCAATTTTGCAGCGAGTGCGGTTCCCGATGCGAAACCACCCCCACCAATTCCTACGAAAATATTCGCAACCTCAGGCAGTTCTTCCACAATCTCGAGTCCAACTGTTCCCTGGCCAAGCAAAATATCCAGATGGTCAAAAGGTGGTACGAACACTGCTCCAGTGCGCTCACAAAACTCTTTTGCGGCAGTAAAACTTTCTGCTAAGTCGGCCCCAACTAGTTCAACGTCAGCCCCATGACTAAGCGTGGCTTCGTATTTCGGTAGGGATGCTCCGATTGGCATAAACACCGTAGCTTTGATTGCGAGCCGTTTGGCTGCAAGCGCTACGCCTTGAGCGTGATTTCCAGCACTTGCTGCTACAACTCCACGGCGCCGCTGCTCGGCTGAAAGTTTCGAAAGTAAATGAAATGCACCCCGGACTTTGTAAGAGCCCGTTCTTTGGAGATTTTCAGGTTTTAAATAAATGTCTGAGCCAAATAAATCACTTAAATAATCACTTCGTATCAGTGGTGTAGGAACTATCACTGACTTCACAATCTCATGAGCTTGTTCAAAGTCAGTCAGTTTCGGTGTCCGAGCCATGCCAATCCTTTTCTCTCCACAAGGCTAATGTGAACAGACCAGATTTTGTACCGACATTCAGCTAAATCTCACGGCAATACTGAAAATAGTCTGCGTCAAAATCAGCGGTCTGTGTGATTTTCCAATACCTGGTTCACTTGTTGAAGAAATTTTGTAATCACTGCTCGGTCTTGTTTCTTTGTTTTCGCAACAACCGAGTGCAAGTGTGCAAACATCGGGGCTAACTCTTCACCAACTTCGGTTTCAGCGTCTGGTGTGATTTCTATCAGAACTTTGCGCCCATCTTCTAGGTGCCGCGTTCGACGCACATGCCCACGTTTTTCCAGCCGATCAATCGCGATTGAGATTGCAGCATTAGTAACTTGTAGCGCTGCAGCGAGTTCACTTGGCGAATGTGGACGGCGCATGAT
>JBEAZM010000155.1:0-6690 GCA_041170125.1 Actinomycetota bacterium | reverse complement strand
ACTGTGAATAGCTCGCCCTTCATCGTCCCGAACTTGAAGCAATAAACTGGTTGGAGAATCTGTCACAGCCAATGTTGTTGGTCGGGAAATCAAACTACCAACATAGGCGAGCGTGATTGTTAAAAGCACAAAGCCGACAATCCCAAGGCCTCGAGTTGGTCGTTGTAGTTTGCGCATCATTGATATAGCCGATGGTTCTCAATATAACTAAGCACTTCTGGCGCCAACCAATTTTTAAGGTTGGAGTTTTTAACGTCTCCGCTTTCAAGAGTTTGTCGAATTTCTGTGGAAGATATCTCTGGCAATTCGCATGCCAGCTCGATCACATCAAACCCCTCGGGCGCTTTAACGCTCTCGCCAGCGCGCGGAGCGGCAGCAAATTTCAGTGTTTCAGCTAATTCTGCAGCCCGATGCCAACTAGGTAGCCCAGCGAGAGCATCTGCTCCCGTAATGAAGATGAATTCCGAGTCTGGATAGATGCTTTTTAAATCCGAAATTGTGTCAATGGTGAAAGTAGGAGTTTCCCGCCTCAAGTCGATGTCGGAAACTTCAATGTTTGCGCTCGTAAATTGCAAGCGGGCCATGGCCAAACGATCCGAGGCTGCAGCATCGTGTTGTTTTTGCCACTGGCGGAAAGCGACCGCGACTATCAGTTTGTCTAATTCAAGTTGTTGTACGGCACATTCAGCCAAAGCCTGATGCGCCAAGTGTGGCGGATCAAAACTCCCACCTAATACGCCAATACGCATTTAGCGATTTGGGTTGTAGCGAGTGACAATGTAGAGCAGAAGCAAAAGTCCGGCACCAGCACCAACGCCGTACCACCAGGGTTCGCCTGGAATTTCATTGACGACTTCACCGCTCATAATCAAGTTCAGCATTGACATGATTCTCCTTTTGTCGGGGCGAACGCTAACAAATTAGTTTCGAGTATGGCCTTGTCCCACAACCACATATTTCGTTGAGGTCAACTCCTGAAGTCCCATTGGGCCACGAGCGTGGAGCTTTTGGGTAGAGATTCCAATTTCTGCACCAAAACCGAACTCGCCACCATCCGTAAACCGAGTGGAGGCGTTCACCATTACGGCTGCGGAGTCAATCGCACTAACAAACTTGTCAGCCATCTTCACGGAGTCAGTGACGATGGCCTCAGTATGCCCGGTCGACCATTTATGAATGTGTGCAATCGCAGCATCGATATCGGGAACTACAGCCATTGCAATGTCGAGCGAGTAAT
This sequence comes from Actinomycetota bacterium, assembly GCA_041170125.1. GTDB lineage: Bacteria > Actinomycetota > Actinomycetes > S36-B12 > UBA5976 > JAFMIT01. The sequence goes on along the minus strand of JBEAZM010000155.1, from coordinate 5,453 downwards.
ACTCGTCTGCCCAATCTTTTTCGGTTGCAACTTCAAACGGGATACCAGCCGCTTCGCAGGTTGCTTTTAATTCTGGATTGCCGTGAATAGTTACACCTTTTGCTTTGTAGGCCTCAAACAATTTCGGTAAGAACGTGTCAGCAATTTCTGCGTGCACTAATAAAGTTTCCAGCGCATTACATACCGATACGCGGTGGGTTTTTGAATTGACTGCAATCTCAACGGCCATATCCATGTCAGCAGCGGCATCAACGTAGAGATGGCAATTGCCAACGCCAGTCTCGATAACTGGAACTTTGGAGTTGTTGACGACGTTAGCAATCAAGCCCGCACCACCGCGAGGGATGATGACATCGACTAAATCTCGCGCCGACATCACAATGTTCACTGACTCATGGCTATCACCTGGCACTAACGTGATTGCTGCCTTGGGGAAATTTTTCGACGCAATCGCATTTTGCATAATCTCAACCAGTTTGACGTTCGTGTTCAGCGCACTAGCCGAACCCCGAAGCAATGCCGCGTTACCACTTTTTAGGGAGAGCACAGCTGCATCAACCGTGACATTTGGTCGCGCCTCATAAACCATCGCAACCACACCAAGCGGCACCCGGACTTGTCGAATTTCCAGGCCATTGGGCAACGTATAGCCACGCACTAAATCGCCGATGGGATCCGGCAGCGCTGCGACTTCAGCCGCAGCATCAGCGATTGCATAAATTCGCTCTGCATTTAACGTCAGCCGATCAACGATTGCGGGATCTGTGCCGTTTGCGATTGCGGCTTCGACATCAATCGCATTCGCAGCAACAATCACATCCACATTGGCTTTAAGCGCATCGGCAATGGCAAGAACTGCCGCGTCTTTTTCGAATCTCGAGCGTTGCCGTAAATCTGCGGCTGTGGCTTTAGCTGCTGCGGCAGCTGCTAAAACTTCCGCACGTAAATCAGTCACTTCGGCTCCTTAAAGTAAAACCAAATCATCGCGGTGCACTAGCTCGCGTTCATAATCTGGTCCAAATTCCTGGGCTAATTGTTTCGTAGATTTGCCAATCACGTTGGTTAATTCGGTAGCGTCAAAAGCAATCAATCCACGTGCTATCAAATCGCCGTTGGGCCCAATCAAATCAACCGCATCGCCCGAAGTGAAGTCACCTTCAAAAGCCACAACACCAGCTGGCAAAAGCGATGAACCGCGTTCGCGAATTGCTGCTACTGCTCCCGCGTCAATTCGCAGAATCCCACGAGCTGCACTGCCATGAGCTAACCACAGCATCCGAGATGCGGGCCGGCTTGCAGCAGGCACAAAGTAAGTGCCGACAGGCTCAGCTGCCAAAGCGGCTTGGACATTGGTTGCTGAAGTGAGTACCACCGGAATGCCCGCGTTCGCAGCTATGAAAGCTGCCTCAACTTTTGTCAACATGCCGCCCGAGCCAACCCCGCTGCCACTGCCGCCAATTTCTATATCATTTAAATCCTCAACTGAGTTAATTTTGGAAATCAGTTTTGCACCTTGATTAGGTGGTCCGTCAAAAAGTCCATCGACGTCTGACAACAAAATCAGCGCATCGGCTTGAATTAAGAGAGCAACTAACGCTGCCAACCGATCGTTGTCGCCAAACTTAATTTCGTTCGTGGCGACGGTGTCGTTTTCGTTCACGATCGGAATGATTCCCAAATCCAAAAGTCGGTTTAGGGCCCGCTGAGCGTTGTTGTAGTGATTCCGCCGGGTGATGTCCTCGGCAGTGATGAGCACTTGACCAACCTGCTTGTTGAATGCACCGAAGGCGTTCGTGTAATGCGCCATTAGCCGGCTCTGACCAACCGATGCTGCGGCTTGTTGGGAAGGTAAGTCTGTTGGACGTTTAGCAAATCCCAAAGGTGCCAGACCAGCAGCGATGGCTCCAGAAGAAACTAAAACGATTTCGGTCGTACCAGCTCGCTCAGCTAAAGAATTGACTAACAAATCAAGGCGTTCAACCGCAAGCGCGCCGGTTGCGGTGGTCAAAGATGAAGAACCTACTTTGACCACGATCCGACGTGCTTTTGCAATATCAGTCCTCGTCGTCATCTTCGCTTTCTCCGGTCCAAAGATTTTCAGCTTCGTAGGCATCATCTAGTTCGGATTCCGATTCATCACGATCAGGCCGGCGGCGACCGGGCTCAAAACGCAAGTCCGTACCGCGACGACCCATCATCATTTCCGCGCCGGCCTTGATGTTTGGATCAAAATCAAAAACAACTGCCTTCTCGCCGCGACCAATCACGATTGTGTCGCCAGCTGTCGCACCTAGTTTGACGAGTTGTTCCTCAACCCCAAGCCGCGCCAACCTATCTGCCAGGTAGCCGACTGCTTCGTCGTTATTAAAGTCTGTCTGTCGCACCCAACGCTCTGGGCGTTCGCCAATCACAACATAGTTGTCATCCACAATCTCGATTTTGAAGCCACTGTCGTTGACAGCTTTTGGCCGCAAAACAATCCGCTCAACAATTGGTTCGGCTGCTAGTTTGCGAGATTCACTAACTATTTCAGCAAGCGCATAGAGCAAAGGTTTCAAACCATCATGAGCTACGGCGGAGACTTCAAAAACTTTAAAGCCGCGCTCTTCAAACATTGGCTTCACATACTCTGCCAAATCGCGCGCATCTGGGACATCGATTTTGTTCAAGACCACGATTTTGGCTCGGTCGGCCAAACCACCGTAGTTCTGAAGTTCGGTTTCAATCGCTTCAAGATCTTTAATCGGATCCCGATTTGGTTCCAAGGTTGCACAATCAATCACATGTACCAAAACAGCACAGCGTTCAACGTGACGTAAGAATTCCAGGCCCAGGCCTTTGCCTTCGCTGGCGCCTGGAATCAAACCAGGCACATCTGCGACCGTGAAAACGGTGTCGCCGATGGAGACCACACCGAGGTTCGGGACCAAAGTTGTGAATGGGTAGTCCGCGATTTTTGGACGAGCTGCACTGATGGCCGCGATAAGTGAAGACTTGCCGGCAGATGGAAATCCAACCAAGCCAACATCCGCAACCGACTTCAGTTCTAGAACGACATCGAGTTCCTCACCAGGCTCACCCAAAAGTGCAAAACCGGGAGCACGTCGGCGGGTGGATGAAAGCGCGGCATTACCCAAACCACCACGTCCACCTTGGGCCACGATGAAACTTTCGCCAGGATTCACTAGATCCGAGATGAACTCACCATCTGCAGTCGTAACTTGGGTGCCGACCGGAACTTTCAAGATCAGGCTTTGGCCGCTAGGGCCAGCTTTGTGCCCGCCCATACCAGGTTTGCCGTTACCAGCTTTGCGGTGTGGCGAGTGATGGAATTCAAGCAAGCTAGTAACTTGAGGATCAACATATAAAACGATGTCACCGCCATTGCCACCGTTGCCGCCATCGGGGCCACCAAGTGGTTTAAATTTTTCACGGTGCACCGAAACGCAGCCATGACCGCCGTCTCCTGCGCTCAACTTGAGCGTGACTCGGTCAACAAAGCTGGCCATGAATCCTCATTTTCTAACTAACACAAAGGGGCGAGTCCGATTCGGACCCACCCCTTTGCAGTGGCTTAATACGAGCCCAGACCTAGAGGCCCGGCACGATGTTTACAACGCGGCGACCGCGGTGGCTACCAAATTCGACGGTGCCAGCGGAAAGCGCAAACAAGGTGTCATCCTTGCCGCGACCTACGTTGTTACCTGGGTGGAAGTGGGTGCCACGCTGGCGAACCAAGATTTCACCGGCGTTCACAAGCTGGCCACCAAAGCGCTTAACACCTAGGCGCTGTGCATTTGAATCGCGTCCGTTACGGCTGCTAGACGCACCTTTTTTATGTGCCATGACTTACTTCCCTGCTGCAATCTTGGTGATTTTTACAGTCGACAATTCGGAGCGGTGGCCCTGACGGCGACGGTATCCGGTCTTGTTCTTGTAACGAAGGATGTCGATCTTTGGACCGCGGTGGTGGTCTACAACCTCAGCGGTTACCTTCGATGCCGACAAAACGGCAGTGTCAGTGGTGACCTGGCCATTATCAACGAGCAACAAAACTGGCAATGCAATTTCGTCACCTGGTTGACCGGCAATGCGGTCAAGTTCAACTAGGTCGCCTACTGCAACCTTCTCCTGGCGTCCGCCAGCACGAACAATCGCGTACACCGCGACACTCCTTGTGATCGTTATTAACTTGTCCAATCTGGGCAAGCAGATAAGTCCCGCCGAGCGGAACAGGGGGCAAGGGTACGGAAAACCCTCGCCTTAGGTCAAACCGAGTCCGATTCGGCCTGATTTGGGTCATTTTCAACCGCTTTTGCGGCGGCCACATTCAAACTGACTTTCACGCCCCGACCGTTGCAGCAATCGCAATTCTCGCTGAATGTCTCGAGGAGGCCTTGGCCGATTCGCTTTCGGGTCATCTGCACAAGACCCAAACTGGTCACTTCAGCCACCTGATGCTTGGTCCGATCACGAGAAAGTGATTCGATCAAACGCCGCAGCACCAGGTCGCGGTTTGACTCGAGCACCATATCGATGAAGTCAATCACGATGATGCCGCCGATGTCGCGCAAACGCAGCTGGCGGACGATTTCTTCGGCCGCTTCAAGGTTATTGCGAGTAACGGTTTGTTCCAGGTTGCCACCTTCACCGACGAACTTGCCGGTGTTTACATCCACAACCGTCATTGCTTCAGTGCGGTCAATCACGAGCGAACCACCAGATGGCAACCAGACTTTTCGATCAAGACCTTTAGCGAGCTGCTCATCGATTCGGAAACGAGCAAACAAGTCTTTGTTGTCAACCCATTTACGAATCCGCGGTGTCAAATCTGGCGCAACAAACGAAACGTACTGCTCGATGGTTTCGTAGATGTTGTCTCCAGAAACTACAAGTTCGTTGAAGTCTTCGTTAAAGATGTCACGTACAACCCGAATTGCTAAGTCAGGTTCGGAGTGCAACGCCGCTGGCGCATTGGCAGTTTTTGCTTTTTCAGCAATAACTTCCCACTGAGCCATGAGGCGAGCAACATCTTTTTGTAGATCTTCTTCTGAAGCACCTTCGGCTGCAGTGCGCACGATTACGCCTGCCTCTTCAGGTAGTACCGAGCGCAAAATGCTCTTTAAACGGTTGCGTTCTTTTTCTGGCAACTTACGCGAAATACCAGTCATTGATCCGTCCGGCACATAAACCACAAAGCGACCAGGTAACGAAATCTGGGCAGTTAGGCGGGCACCTTTGTGGCCGATTGGGTCTTTAGTGACTTGGACCAAAACTGGATCGCCAGTCTTGAATGCCATTTCAATTCGCTTAGCTTGCCCCTCTAGACCAGCAGCGTCCCAGTTAACCTCGCCGGCGTACAAGACCGCATTACGACCTTTGCCGATGTCCACGAATGCCGCTTCCATGCTTGGCAACACATTCTGAATTCGACCCAAGTAAACGTTGCCAAT
>JBEAZM010000154.1:0-11198 GCA_041170125.1 Actinomycetota bacterium | reverse complement strand
CTTGGGTGAAATGCCATGCAGATATCTCATCAATCTCGCGGCCTGTCATATCAACTGAAACGAGTTTGGCTTGGGTTCTTTCTATTAGGTGTTTGCTTAGGTTTGATCGGCTTGTAGCGCTAAACGAGGTATGGAGGGGCGGTGCAATATCCCCGAGAAACGAGATTGCCGCAGCTAGGTTATGGATTGGGAGCACTTGGGAAGTGTCGACATTGAAACTTTTGGCAATCGTGGATATTGCAGTCTCCGCCAGTTGCAAACTGCGTTTTCCCTCAAAATGTGGCGCAACCGAACCCCCAAAGCCGAGCTTGAGTGCCGATGTGTGGGCAGTTTCAGCTGCCGCAGAAAGTGGCTGGCCCAATGCCGCATCGAGGTAAATCCGATTACGTTGCATGGCGGGAGCCTAGCCAAGGATTCAGCAACTTTTACAAAGTGATTTACATCCCAAAAAGCGGACATTTCCCAAGAAATCACCCCGTGGGTGCGGTAACCTTCGCCGAGATAAAAGAAGCCGCTCGCGGCCTTTCAAACGAACGGAAAAAAAGTGTCGATTGTGCAGAAATTCGCGAAGCACCGCGGAGTTCGTGTAGGAACCACAGGTGCGTTGGTCTTACTGACGACTGCTGGTTGCACGGTAGATGATTTTCTTCGGATGGGTCTTCCGGATCCAGCCACTAAAGAGGGTCCAATCATCGAATCGCTGTGGACTAATTCGTGGTTGGCCGCCTGGCTGGTAGGTGCACTTGTTTGGGGCTTGATGATTTACAGCTTCATCAAATTCCGTCAGCGTCGTCCAGACGAAAAGCCAGAGCAAGTTAAATACAACTTACCAATCGAAATTTTCTACACTCTTGCTCCAATCGTGATGATTGGCGTGCTTGCAGTTTTCACTTGGCAGGGTCAATCTGAGTTGACCAAACTGACGGATCGCCCGACTCAAACTGTCGGTGTTGTTGGTTTTCGTTGGTCTTGGACCTTTAACTACATCGAAGAAGAAGTTCACGAGGTTGGGACTCCGGGCGAGCGACCTGTGCTTTGGTTACCAGTGGATGAAACTGTTAGGTTCGAACTAACTTCCCCCGACGTTATCCACTCTTTCTGGGTGCCATCTTTCTATCAGAAAATGGACGTCATCCCAGGGCGTACAAACAAGTTTGAAGTAACCCCCAACAAACTCGGCACCTATGCAGGTAAGTGCACGGAACTTTGCGGTGTCGACCATGCTCGAATGTTGTTCGATGTCAAAGTTGTGACTCGAGCAGAATTTGATGCCCACATGGAAGAGTTGCGTGAGCTTGGGCAAATTGGGGTTTTGGAATCTGGCCGTAGTACCGATGCAGCAGGAGTAACAGAATGACCCTTCTAAGCGATCGTCCAACCACGACCGAGTCTGGCGCACCGCAGTATGCGCGGCAGGATCGGATTGGCCGCACTGCCGTCAAGTGGTTGACCTCAACTGACCACAAAACCATCGGCTACATGTACATCATGTTGTCTTTCTTCTACTTTGCGCTAGCTGGGTTGATGGCTTTAGTCATCCGAGTTGAGCTAGCGCGTCCAGGTTTGCAGTTCATTAACAACGAGCAGTACAACCAGATGTTCACGATGCACGGCACTGTGATGTTGTTCTTGTTTGCAACTCCGCTATTTGCTGGCTTTGCGAACATCATTATGCCGCTGCAAATTGGCGCACCAGACGTGGCTTTTCCACGGCTCAACATGCTGGCGTTTTGGATGTTTTTCTGGGGTGGCTTATTAGTCGTCGGTGGCTTCCTTAGCCCCGGTGGCGCTGCCTCGTTCGGCTGGTTCGCTTATGCGCCGCTTTCTAACTCGGTTTATTCGCCAGGTGTTGGCCACGATTTGTGGCTAGTAGGTCTTTCAATCGGTGGCCTTGGATCCATTCTTGGTGCGGTCAACTTCATCACCACCATCTTCACGATGCGGGCGCCTGGTATGACCATGTTCCGTATGAGTATCTTCACTTGGAACACCTTGCTCACGTCGGTACTTGTGATCATGTCGTTCCCGGTTTTGGCAGCCGCGCTTATCGTTCTAGAAGTCGACCGTAAGTTCGGCTCGGTTGTTTTTGAGGCCTCGAACGGCGGTGCGCTCCTGTGGCAGCACTTGTTCTGGTTCTTTGGTCACCCAGAGGTTTACATCTTGGCGCTGCCGTTCTTCGGTATTGCTTCCGAAATCTTGCCGGTGTTCTCACGCAAACCAATCTTCGGCTACAAAGGGCTTGTATTTGCCACTATCGCGATTGCAGCTCTTTCCATGTCGGTATGGGCTCACCACATGTACGTGACTGGTGCAGTAAATCTCCCGTTCTTCTCGGCCATGACGATGTTGATTGCGGTACCAACCGGCGTGAAGTTCTTCAACTGGATTGGCACCATGTGGGGCGGTTCTCTCACTTATGAATCCCCAATGTTGTGGACTATCGGTTTCATGGTGACCTTCTTATTCGGTGGTCTGACTGGCGTGATCTTGGCTATGCCACCACTTGATTTCCATGTTAGCGATACCTATTTCGTGGTGGCACACTTCCACTACGTGGTGTTCGGCACGGTGGTTTTCGCAATGTTCGCTGGCTTCTACTTCTGGTGGCCAAAATGGACCGGGCGGATGCTGGATGAAGGCCTGGCGAAACTTCACTTCTGGTTAGCTTTCGTGGGCTTCCACATCACCTTCTTAGTCCAGCACTGGTTAGGTGTCATGGGTATGCCACGACGTTATGTGGACTACCTCGCTAGCGATGGCTTCACTACATTGAACATGGTCTCAACCGTTGGCGCAATCGTGCTTGCGATTTCAACACTGGTGTTCTTCTACAACGTGTACAAGACCTACCGGTATGCACCATTGGTGCAGTCGGATGATCCCTGGGGTTGGGGAGCGTCACTTGAGTGGGCCACTTCTTGCCCACCACCGCGGCACAACTTCACTGTGATTCCACGGATTCGCTCGGAGCGCCCCGCGTTTGATTTGCACCACCCAGACCTAGCTAGCGAAAGTCGGTAGTCATGAAAGTTGAAGGCGGTTTATTCACTGTTGGTGCGGGCTTCTACTTCGTGGTTGCAGGCATTTACTGGTACATGTCGCAGGAACCCATCGGTACCACAGTTCTTTCCTTGACTGGGGCCTTGGCTTTGATGGTGGGAACCTACATCTTGTTCACAGGGAAACGAATTGGCGTTCGTCCTGAAGACCGACTTGATGGTGAGATATCTGAGGCCGATGCCAACTACGGTTTTTACAGTCCACATTCATGGTGGCCGCTAATGGTCGGAACCGCAATCGCGGTTGTGTTTCTCGGTTTGGTTTTTGCCGTCTGGCTATTAGTGCTAGGCGTTATCTTCTTGCTCATATCTATCGCAGGTTGGCTCTTTGAGTACCAGACTGGGTATTTCGCCGAATAGAAATTAACTTAATTGAGGTGGCATTTTTTGCCACCTCAATTTTTATTTGCGAACTTTGTGCTACCCCATATTCCTAGAAGTCCTACTCCAAAAGCCAAAATGCTTTGACCGTTGGTCCAGTTCAAACCTGAGAATGTGACTACCTGATTCGGAAAGTTGTACGGACCAACCACCGAAAACATAAGCAAAGAGATTGCGGCTGCAATAGCTGAGAAGAAACTCAGAGCACCGTTGCCCAACCAGATCCGTTTCGAGGTTGGGATTTTTGGAATTAAGTTTTCCAGAAGGTATGCGTACTGAATCCAAGCTTGGACCAAAGTAATCGTGAGCAGAATAAGAAACAGCAATTCAACGAAATACCAAGCTGAGAAACTGTCGGTGGTAGGCGTGTGTAATTTAATTCCGAGAGCATTCAAAAGTGAATGTAGGCCCATCAGAATTGGCAAGTGCCATAAATAGATGCTCATTGCCGCTAAGTTTGTACTGATGCTGAATTGCCAGACTTTCGGTTTATTGGTCAACGTCTCTAACCAGGTTTTGAATCGAATCCAAAGTAGAGCTTGAAGAATGCCATGCAATACAAGGAGGGCCGATGGGGGAGCCATGTTGCTGAATTCGGCCCCTGGTAAACCCACGAGGCTCAAGGGGTAGATCTGCAATATGACTAAAGAAATTTCTATGGCAAGCAGAATTGAGATGCTTATCAGCAAATTTCGATTTGTTATTGAAACCTGGGAGAGTTGTTCGAGTAGCCAAACTCCAGTAAGAGAAATTAGCCCCCAACCAAAAACGAAGTTTGCTAAGCCAAACGCTGGGTTTTGAAATCGAAAGATATCAACCACGACTACAGCCACAAAAATCAAGCCCGCAGCTGTCGTAAAGTTTTTAGCTAGCGTTACCCATAATGGTGTTAATGCCGTCATTAATAAGTAGACGCCTAGGAACCACAACAGTTGGGTGGATAGATTCAGAAAGTATTGCACTACTACGCCATCAAAGATTGCGGTTAAGCCAAATGACAGCAGAATGATTGCCATTAGATACCAAATTACAGGCGCTAGGAGTCTGCTGCTGCGGCGGTATAGCCAGACTGAGTAGGGCTGATTTCTCGCACTGCCAGAGCGAAAACTGAGTGCGTTAGCAGCAGCTCCGGCTATAAAAAACAATGGCATTACTTGTAAAAACCAGCTCAAAATTTGTAGGTTCGGGAAAACTGCCAAGAGATTATTTAGGGATATGTCCTTACCCCAAACAACCACGCCCATAAAAGCGTGCGCAATCACAACCACCCAGATTGAAACCGCCCGAATTAGATCAAGTTGTCGAATCCGGGTACCACTGTTCTTGCCGGCGGCTGATTCAGCGACTTTCGATAAACGCATGTGTTAAAGCGTAGTCAGAATTAGTGGTCTAACCCCAGGTTTATTTATATTGATCACCTGATTTTGAACATAGAAAATGGGAGAGCCAAAAGTGGCTCTCCCATTTTCTAGTTGCTTAGTGATTAGTTGAAGACGGTAAGGCAGATGTTTCGGTGTGAACCGAATCATGCTCCAAGCCATGCTTCATATGCGCTTCGGCAGCTTCAATTTCAGCGAGGGTTGGCTTTGGAATGTTGTCGCCGTAGAAGAAATTAGAAACCTTTGCCTGTGCAATCAGTTTCCAAGCGCCTTTGCGGCGGACTCCGTTTGCATCCACAAGTTCAGGCTTGGGTAGTGGTTGGATATCAACCTTGCTCAAGATAACTGCTTTTTCTTCCTCAGAAATTGGAGCATGTAATTCGATAAATTCACCATGAGGTAACCGAATAATCTGTCCGGTTTCGATTCCGTGCAACAACTTGTCACGATCACGGCGTTGTAGGGACAATGCGATTCGCTTCGTGATGAAGAACAAAAGCACTGGCAGAACGAAAACTAGGACACGTGATATCTGGGTGATGGAGTTAATGCTTAACCCAAAAGCAATTGCCATCAAGTCATTGCCAGCCGACATCCAGAGAATGCCGTAGAAGCCCATGAATGCCACACCTAGGGCGGTCCGGGTTGGGGCGTTGCGTGGACGGTCGAGCAAGTGGTGCTCACGCTTATCGCCCGAAGCCCAAGCCTCAAGCCATGGGTAGCTACCGACAACCCCGAGCACAATTCCCGGGAGAATCATGGCTGGAACGATCAGGTTCCAACTCAAGGTGTAGCCGAAGATTGTGCTTTCCCATCCCGGCATGATTCGGACCGCACCATCCAAGAAGCCCATGTAGAAGTCAGGCTGACTGCCGGCTGTCACCGCGTTTGGCACGTATGGCCCGAACAACCAAATCGGGTTAATAGTGATCAGTCCAGAGATGAAAACTGTGATTCCGAATACGATGAAGAAGAAGCCACCAGCTTTAGCGATGTAGACCGGCATTAATGGGAAACCGACCACGTTTTTGTTGGTGCGTCCAATACCTGGGAACTGAGTGTGTTTGTGCAATACGACCAGCAACATATGCGCAGTAATCAGAGCCAGGATTAATCCAGGAATCAACAGAATGTGAATCGTGTAGAGCCGTGGGATGAAATCAACGCCAGGGAATTCACCGCCAAATACCAGCGAGGACATCCATGTGCCAAGCACCGGCGTCGCCAGAATAATTCCTTCGGTAATTCGAATGCCGGTTCCTGACAGCAAGTCGTCTGGCAAGGAGTAGCCGGCAAAACCTTCAACAATACCCAGAACAAGCAGCACCAAACCGATTAACCAGTTGACTTCGCGAGGCTTGCGGAATGCTCCAGTGAAGAAGATTCGCAAAAGGTGAATCATCATGGCCGCGATGAAGAAGAGTGCAGCCCAGTGGTGAATTTGGCGCATCAACAAGCCGCCACGCACGTCAAACGAAATGTCTAGAGCAGAGGCGTAGGCCTCAGTCATTTTGACACCCTTTAGTGGAATGTAAGAACCGTTGTATATGACTTCTGTCGACGAAGGCACGAAGAACAACGTCAAGTAAGTGCCCGATAACAAAAGGATGATGAAGGAGTAAAGCGCAATTTCACCCAACATGAATGACCAGTGGTCGGGGAACACTTTGTTCATAGCGATGCGCAAAGGCTTCCCTGCGCCAGTCCGGGCGTCAGCCCAATTTAAAACACCTTTAACTGCGCTCACTTGCGTACCTCCCAGAAGCTTGGACCAATTGGTTCAGCAAAGTCACCGCGGGCGATTAAGTAGCCTTCGGAGTCAACTGTGATGGCCAACTGAGGCATTCGCCGTGAAGCTGGCCCAAAGATCACTCGTCCACTGTCTGCCATGTCATAAGTCGACTGGTGGCATGGGCAGAGCAAGTGATGGGTGCGTTGTTCGTAAAGTGAAATCGGGCACCCCACATGGGTGCAGACTTTTGAATAGGCCAGAACGCCGTTGTAATCCCATGGCTCATCTGGTGTGCCACCCTGTTGGGAGACGATTTCGTCTGGAGAAATTCGAATTACGATAATAACGGCCTTGGCGCGAGCGTTGAGATTTCCAGTTTCGTGCTCGAGCTCTTCCAAACCTTCAGGAACGGCATTAATCAAGGTTCCAATCGGAATTTCATCAGCTTTGATTGGTTCATATGTAACGTCTCGAACTAGGCGAGTGCCTTCAGTCCACATGGTGTTGAACTTGGTGTCGCCAGGTCCTGGCCCCAGATCCCTCAACATGAAAATTGCAGGGATTGGAAATAGCGCAAGGGCGCCGAGCAGGCTACGGCGAACTAGAGGCAGTTGGCCTATCCCAGACTCTTGTACACCAGCGTTAAACGTTTCTGACAAAAGCACTTTTTCTTCATCTGAAGTTGCTAATTCATGGCGTTCTTCCACGACTTCGGAATCCGGCATAAGTTTTTTGGCCCAGTGGATTGCGCCGGCACCAATTAAGAAAATGGAAAGCCCAAAGGTGACGCCCATCAAGACGTTCAACAAGTATGTGGTGCCAATAACCGGCAAACCGATTCGAAGCTTTGGATCCACTAAGGCAAATGAAACCATGAACAAAATCGCCATTACCGCGCTCATGCCGAACATGGCAGCAACCTGACGTTCAGCCCGCTTAGCGGCCCGAGCATCAACGTCGGTGCGACGCAATTCGTGTGGGATTGGGGCGAGCGGCGGACGGTTCGGGTTGGAGGTGTGGGAATCTAGTTCTCTCATTTAGCCTTCACTCCAATCCAGATAGCAGCAGCGATTAGTAATCCAAGTCCACCGGTCCAGGCGAACAGGCCTTCGGTTACAGGGCCGAACTTCCCTAGGTCTAGTCCACCAGGGTTATCGGCATTCCGCATCTCCATGATGTAGGCGATAACGGCCTGCTTTTGTTCTACAGAAAGAGTTTCGTCCGAGAAAACGGGCATGTTCTGAGGGCCAGTAATCATCGCCTCATAGATTTGTAAAGCGGTTGCAGAGTGAAGTTCAGGTGCGTATTTGCCCTGAGTCAGTGCGCCACCTTGACCAGCAAAGTTGTGGCATTGAGCACAGTTTGCGCGAAAGAGTTCGCCACCAAGCGCAACATCGGCGTCTGAATAATCAACCATGTCTGCGGTTGGGATAGAAGGTCCCGGAGCCAGCGAAGCGACATAGGCTGCGAGAGCTGCAATTTCGGCTTCGTCATAAACCGGAGCTTTTCGAGGTGCTTGGATGCTTTGGGTTGCCATAGGCATCCGGCCAGAGCTAACTTGGAAGTCAACAGCTGCCGCGCCAACGCCAATCAGCGAGGGGCCGTCAGTGGTGCCTTCGGCGTTCAATCCGTGGCAGGAGGCACAACCTTCGGCGAATAGTGCTTTGCCTGCTGCGATTTGAGCATCTGAGGTCACTGCAGCTTGGACTTGAGGGCTATCGAATGCAGCGTAAATAGCAGTAGTTACGCCCAGTGCAGCCAGCATTACGAAGAATGCCGCGACTGGGTGGCGACGCTTGATGGAAGGGAATTTCACAAGTTTTCCTTCAGTCCAGGTTATTTGATTAGGTAGATCATGGCGAATAGCCCGATCCAGACGACGTCGACAAAATGCCAGTAGTAACTGACGACAATTGCGCGGGTTGCTTTCGCGTGGGTGAAAACTTTTCCGGTGTAGGAGCTAGCGATTGCGAAAAGGAATGCAACGAGACCGCCAGCAACGTGGAGACCGTGGAAACCGGTTGTGAGGTAGAAAACGGATCCGTAACTAGAAGACGAAATCGTCAGACCTTCGCTAACTAATTTTGCGTATTCCGCTACCTGCCCCGCCATGAACACAGAGCCCATGATGAATGTGATGATGAACCACAGCCGCATTCCGCGAGCATCGCCACGTTCAGCGGCAAAAACCCCGGCCTGACAGGTGAAAGAGGAAGCCACAAGGATCGTGGTGAATATCAACGCATAGCGAACATCGAGCAGTCCGCTGTACTCGGGCCAAGCTTCATAATTCACCGAACGGTGCGTGAAATACATGGCAAAAAGTCCAGCAAAGAACATCAATTCGCTGGAGAGCCACACAATGGTTCCAACCGACGTCTGGTTTGGTCGGTTGACGCTGTGGGCTGGGCTGGATACGGTTGCAGTCGTCACGAGCATATTGTGGCAAAAAATCACCCGAATTACCCAATAACTAATGGCTGATTGGCTAGAAAAATGGTGTTTGTGGCTCTAATCACTTTCGGGCTTTGAAATCGAAACTTTATGCCTTCAGATTTAGACTTCTCGACATGCTCCCATTTCACGGTACTGCTGAAGGTATTGGCGCCCAGCCTGGTTTTTGGGAGATGTGGCTCCCACTCGAAATTTTGCCGCTAATCGGTGTAGCTGTAGGGGCGGCTATTTATTTGTTTGGCGTTTGGCGGCTAAACCGCAGAGGGGATAAGTGGCCGATTGGTCGGACTGCCGCTTGGGTGATTGGTGGCATGGGCACCATATTTATCTCAACTCAAGGTCCACTCGCATATCTCGACACGATTTTGCTCTCAACCCACATGGTTCAGCACATGTTGCTCTCGATGATCACACCAGTTTTTCTGGCGCTTGGCGCTCCGATTACGTTGGCGCTCCGGACACTGCCATTGAAACTTCGAAACCTCTTACTCGCATTTTTGCATTCGCGGTACGCGAAATTTATGACTTTTCCCGGAATCGCTGGTCTGATCTATGTAATGAACCCATGGATTTTGTATTACACAGGTCTCTACGAAGTCACTCTGACCAACCAGTTCTGGCACAACGTGAACCATTTCCACTTTATTGCGGTTGGATGCATCTGGGTGTGGTCATTGATTGGTATTGATCCAATGCCGCGCATGGGTTACCCACTTCGACTAATCACAACATTCATTACCTTGCCATTCCATGCCTTCCTCGGGGTAACGATGATGAGTTCCGAAAACCTAATTGCGGAAAGCCACTACGAGTCTTTATTTCGCAACTGGGGACCGACCATCGCCGAAGACCAGCAGATTGCTGGTGGCTTGCTGTGGGTCGCTGGGGATTTGGTTGGTTTGCTGTTATTCGTCGTGCTTTTGGTCCAGTGGTCGAAAGCCAGTTCTCGAGAAGCCGTTCGAATTGATCGGGATTTAGATCGACAAGAAGCTGCAGCGGCAGCAGCAAAAACCGAACAGGAAGTAGGCTAGGAACGTGAGCGAAAAAACTTTGAATGTACTTGTTTATAGTGATGATGCCCGTACGCGTGAGCAGGTGCGGATGGCGCTTGGCACCAGATTGGCTCCCGAACTTCCAAAACTGAACTACATCGAGGTCGCAACCGAACCTGTTGTAATTAACCAGATGGACTCGGGCACGATTGATCTGGCCATTTTGGATGCAGAAGCAGCACCTGCTGGCGGAATGGGTATTGCTCGACAGCTGAAGGACGAAATCTTCAATTGCCCACCGGTGATGCTTCTAATTGCTCGTCCCCAAGATGCTTGGCTGGCGACTTGGTCGCGGGCTGACGGAGTTGTTCAGCAACCAATCGACCCAGTGCTCATCGCTGAAGTAGCCGCGACTCTGTTGCGACGTCGTATGACCTCAATCACTGCGTAACATGGCAGTGCAGTCTTGGCCAGTGATACTGGCCACGCTTAGTGCAGGCGAGGAACTCGATTCTGATTCATTGCGCTGGGCTATGGCTAACATCATGCGCGGCGATGCGACCGCTGCACAGATTGCCGGGTTTTTAGTTGCACTGAAGTCCAAAGGCGAAACTGCAGCTGATGTGGATGCGCTGCTGGATGTTATGTTGGATTTTTCCGAACCGCTCGAAACAGATTTAAAAGTTGTTGACACTTGCGGGACAGGTGGCGACAACGCTCACACCGTCAACATTTCCACAATGGCTGCAATCACGGTTGCGGCATGCGGTGGCAAAGTTGTGAAACATGGCAATCGAGCAGCATCGAGCAAATGTGGCTCGGCTGATCTACTTGAAGCTTTGGGTTTGCCGATGGACTTATCGCCAGACGCGGTGGCAGAAAATCTCGAGCGAGTCGGAATTACTTTCTGCTTTGCCCCAACTTTTCATCCTGCAATGCGCTTTGCTGGGCCAATCCGAAAAGATTTGGGAATCCCAACCATCTTTAACATTCTTGGCCCGCTAGCTAACCCAGCACGACCTGCAGCCCAAGTTGTAGGCGTTGCAAATCCAAAGTTTGTCCAAACGGTTGCGCAGGTATTACACCGACGAGGAATCAAAGCTCTCGTGGTTCGTGGATCGGATGGACTAGATGAAATCTCGACCAGTGCACCCACCGAAATCTGGTCGGCACTGGGAAGCGAATTGACTAGATTTGAATT
>JBEAZM010000153.1:0-7889 GCA_041170125.1 Actinomycetota bacterium | reverse complement strand
CACCTTCACTCTGTTCTTTACTCGCGCTTTTATTTTTTCCACTTGGGTCAGTCGGGGACCAGAAGTGAAAGATCTTTTATCGCTAAACACTGTTGAGATGGGTCTCTTCACCATGATTTTTCCGGTGGGTGGCATTCTCGGCGTTGTATTTTCAAGCACACTGGTTCAGCGTTACGGTTCAAAGTTAGTCACTTATGCAATTTATTCGCTTGCCGCTGTAGCGATGGTGTTACTTGGTTTCACTATCTCTGCCGGTTTGGTTTTGGTTTCAGGTTTTCTACTTTTACTAATTGGTTTGCCTATGGCCATTGCCGATTACGTCGGCAACTATGAAGGTGCGCTAGTTGACCAGGCATCAACTCGAAGCATTTTTTCGGCAATTCACGGTGCTTTTGGTCTCGGCATGTTGCTTGGCGCTGGCATATCTAGTGTGCTCCTAAATGCTGGGCTCGCCATCGAAACCCATTTTCTTGTCATTGCTGTAGTGAGTGGTGCAGGCGCCCTATGGGCAGGGAAAGTTTTACCGATTCATGCGCGTTCCGAGATCACAGCCGAGGAGAAAGCCCACAATCGAAAATTAGTAATCAAGGTGTGGGGTGAAAAGCGCAGTTTGATGATTGCACTCATCGGCTTCTCATTCATCATGGCTGAAACCTCATTCGGCACATGGGGTCCCATTGCCCTCACCGAGAGTGGGTTCAGTGAGGCAGAAGCAGCAGCCGCACTCAGTGTTTTCTGGATTGTGGTCACAGTATTTCGGCTAATTGGTGGCTGGGTTGTCGACACCCTCGGCCGTTGGTACACAATTTTGGTATCCGCACTTCTAACTAGCCTTGGAATTATTCTTTTCATGCTCGTTGATGTCATTGCCATCCCCTATGTAGCTCTGATTCTGTGGGGTGCAGGAATGGCAATCGGTTTTCCAATGGCAGTTGCAGCAATGGGTGATGACAAAGATATGGCACCTGCGCGCATCAACATGATCATCACGGTTGTCTACATTTCTAGTATGACTGTTGGTCCAGCTTTAGGTGCGGTCGGCCAATCGTTCGGAATCTATGCCGCTTTCGTGATTCCGCTGGCATTCCTATTTGCCAGTGCTGGAATCAGCAAGGTGACTAAGCCAGCAACTGTCTAGGCTCTCTAACTAAAAAGTACTAATGTCATTACATAAAGGTTTGATAAAGGTTCATGGAGATTCGGTCGGATTGGGTTGAATCAAATTTAGACTCCGCAAATGGCTAGAGTGGCAGTGACCGGTGCAACCGGGTTTGTCGGTAGCAACATTGCCGAACATCTTTCAAACATTGGCCATGAAGTCATTGGATTGGTTCGTCGGGAAATCGAAATTGCCGCTCCTTGGACTCCGCTTCTCGTCGATTTTGAAGAGCCTGCAGATATTGTGGAGAAGCTTGGTTCTGTCGATGCGGTTGTTCACTGCGCAATCGCCAATGATTTTCACATGCTCATGCATGAACCTGAAAAAGCTTTCGATTCATATGTCGGATTAACAAAGCGCGTTCTTGAAAGTGCCAACCAACTAGACGCTCATTTTGTGTACATCTCAACCGACTGGATTTTGGACGGTACTAAGCACTTAACCCCAGAAAGTACCTTTGGAAACCCACTAAATATTTATGGTTATTTAAAAGCAATGGGAGAGCAGGTTGTTAGAGACCTTGCTCCAAACAATGGTGCCATATGTCGAATCGGTGGCGTGATGGGCGCCCATCGGCTTTATGCCGAAGGTCCACGCAGTCAAGACGTTGGCTTTGGATATTTTGTATCAGCACTGGTGAATGCTCTAAAGCGTGGGGAACAGTTTGCGGTCTGGGGTGGCGACTTTGTCAATGAAATCGCCACACCATCATTGGCAGCCGAGATCGCTGCCCAGGTTGATCGAGTCATTCACTTAAAAGCAACTGGACACTTCCATCTGGTTGGCGACGATGCAGTACATCGTATGGAACTTGCTGAACTCGTATGCGAAGTTTTCGGATTAGATAAATCAAAACTAAGTCGGATTGATGCGCCAGAGGATCAACGCTTTCCACAAGCAGTTCCGTATGACACATCTCTCTCAAACGAAAACACAAAAAAACTTCTGAACCTTGGCCCCACACCACTTCGAGAACTTCTCGAAGCATTCAAGTTGGAGCTCGAAACAAACAAGATTCAATCAATCACAAAACCCATTAATTAAAGGAACGTCATGGAAAAGCGGGAAATTGGTATTGGTCTCATCAGTGTTGGCTGGATGGGAAAAGTCCATTCAAAGGCATACGCATCACTTCCTGCCGTGTACCCCGAGCTAGGTGTCAAACCCAGACTCGTGATTGCTGCAGATACCGCGCCAGATAGGGCGGAATACGCTAAAGACATCCTGGGGTACGAAGAATTCACTTTGGACTACAACGATGTGTTGAATCACCCCGATGTCGACATAGTTTCAATCTGTTCGCCAAATTTCCTGCATATGGAAATGGGAGTTGCAGCTGCAAAAGCCGGCAAGGCTTTTTGGATTGAAAAACCAGTCGGCCGTGGTGCTGCCGAAACTGCAGCGGTTGCGGAGGCTGCAGCGGTTGCAGACGTACTCACAACTATTGGTTTTAACTACCGAAACCCTCCAGTGGTTGAGCACGCTAAGCAGTTGATTGCGAACGGTGAACTCGGCCAAATTACCAACATTCGCGGGACATTTTTTGCAGATTACTCATCCGACCCAAACGGAGCACTCTCCTGGCGATTTAAACGTGAATTCGCAGGCAGTGGCGTGCTTGGCGATCTCATGGGCCACTTGGTGGATTTAATCCAATACCTAGTCGGACCGATTGCTGAAGTAAGTGCTGTCACAAAAACTATTTACACTGAACGACCTATTCTGCAGGTAGGAAAAGGTACGCACTTTGATGTGATTGAAGGCGGTGAACTGGCTCCGGTTGAAAATGAAGACTATGCCGGCATGTTAGTTAAGTTTGCAGATGATGCCATCGCCGCCGGTGGTGTTGGCACACTGGAGGCCTGCCGAGCATCCGTCGGACCGAGAGCGTCATACAACTTTGAAATTTATGGAACTAACGGATCAATTAAATGGGATTTCGAACGCATGAACGAAATTCAGATTGCTATCGGTCGTAAGGGTCCAAACCTTGGTTATCAGCGTGTGATGGCTGCCCCAGGCATGGGAGACTTTTCAGCGTATATGCCTGGAGCCGGTACCTCTATGGGATATGACGATTTGAAGATCGTTGAGTGCCGCAAGTTTGTTGAGGCGTACCTTGGTGGTGAACATCGCAACTGCAACATCCAGGATGCTCTGTCATCTGCCCGCGTTCTGACAGCTGCCGAAGAAAGCGCTGAGACTCAGAAATGGGTTGCGGTTCCAACAACGAGTGGCACAACTGCTGCAACTCGTTAACTAAATCGTAAACGCGTTTCGGAATCGCTCTAATGCAAGTTCACTGTTGGATTCCGCGAAAGCTTCCATTGCGATTGTGCCGGTGTAACCAAGTTTTGCCAGGTGTTTTGCAATCATCGGGTAGTTGATTTCACCAGTACCAGGTTCGCATCGTCCTGGGACATCTGCTACCTGGATTTCTCCGATGTATGGGAAACATTTGTCGATGAGTTGCAGCAAGTTGCCTTCACCGATTTGAGCGTGATACAAATCTAGATTCAGCCGTAGATGAGGACTGTTGATCTCTGAGACCAAAGTCAATGTGTCTTCCGCTCGAGCAAAAGGCGTGCCAGCATGATCAACCGCTAGGTTGAGATTTTCAAGACAAAAAACGACATCATTTTCTTTTGCTAGTTCCACAAGCCGAGTAAGAGTTTTATAGGCCTGCAACCACATTTTTCCCGTAACAACTTCGACAGGTTTTACTGGTATCCCACCTTCTCCCAAACCAGTACCGTGAAGATTTAGTCGAGGTGACCCCAATTGTTTTGCTGCAACTATGGATTCTGCTGCTGTCGCCAAAAGCTGATCAGCGCCATCGAAGAAGTCCCCTCGGAGGTACCCCGTCATCGATTTGATGTTTGCCCCACTTGCTCTTAGTGCAGCTAAATCTTTGTTAGACCAATCCCATATCTCCACATCAAATCCAGCATTTTGGATTTTTTGAACACGGTCCATAAATGGCAAATCGGTAAAAACCATTTCGGCGCAAACAGCTAGCTGGAACTCACTTTGCATAATTCATCACCATTTCATATCGAAGTGAATGGACTCTAGTCTCAAAGGTAAATATGTCCTATCATTTAAGTCTAATTGCTATGAAAGTGAGATGTACATGTCTGATGCAAACGTACGGATTGGTTTGATTGGTGCTGGCCGTATCGGCATCGTCCACTCTGGCAGCATTGTGGACACTAAAGGTGCCGACCTGGTTTGGGTTTGTGATCCATTCGTCGAAAATGCAGAACGACTCGGCCAACAATATGGCGCGAAGGTGAGTGCGGATCCGCTCGAGGTAATCAATTCTGGAGAAATAGACGCGATTTTGATTGCATCTCCTACCCCAACTCACGTGGACTTGATTAATGCTGGCCTGGATGCCGGCCTTCACATCATGTGTGAAAAACCCATTGACTTGGACATAGCAAGAGTCGAATCGCTTCGCGACAAAGCCAACAACTCTGGAAAAATTGTGAGCCTTGGGTTTAATCGTCGTTATCATCCTGAATTCGAAGAAATAAATCGGCGAGTGCTAGCCGGTGAGATTGGCAAACTAGAACAGCTTGTAATCACGAGTCGGGATCCAGGACCAGCTCCAAGGGCATACATCGCAGTTTCAGGTGGCATCTTCCGTGACATGACAATTCACGACTTCGATATGGCACGGTATTTCATCCCGAAGATTGTTGAAGTTTCTGCAGTCGGCGCAAACTCATTCTCAGATGACATTAAAGCCGAAAATGACTTCGATTCGGTCACCGTCACAATGAAAGGTGCAAACGAAGAAATTGTCACCATCATCAACTCGCGTCGTGCCGTTTATGGATATGACCAGCGGTTAGAAGCCTTCGGTTCGGACGGAATGCTCATTGCTTCGAATGCGACTCCAACGAATGTACGGCACTACAACAAAGTAGTTGCGGAATCCGCGAACTCGTATATCGATAATTTCTTAGATCTATACGCAATCGCTTACCGGCGCGAGCTTGCGCTATTTGTGGAAGCTGTTCGAACTGGAGTGCAGACCACTCCCACATTTGATGATGGCCGCGCCGCTCTAATTTTGGCAGATGCCGCTACCGAATCTGCACGCACTGGTAAGGCTGTCAAAGTAAACGTTTAAGGGCAGTAAATAAAAAAGACCGAAGCTGAGCTTCGGTCTTTTTTATTTACTCACTAAAGGGAAGCTGCTACCGATTTTATAAATTCAACGCTTCGGCGGGCATCCTCGATTGGACCAATGCCAACTACGGGTTCATCGTTAATAACTTTATCTTGTTCAAGACAGAACCAACCGTTGTATCCAGCGTTAATCAAATTAGTCATAATTGCGCGAATGTCTACATCGCCGTATCCAACTGCGGTGTACATACCTGCGACTGTTGCTTCGTAATATGTCATTTCTCCGTTTTGAACTTTTTGAGCCAAATCAAGATTGCAATCTTTCAGGTGAACATGTTTGACGCGATCTGCATGTTCCAATGAAAACTTAACTGGATCAACACCACCTATAAACATATGTCCAGTATCAAAGGTAAATCCAATTTCACAACCTTCTAGAACTCGATTGACATCTGCATCAGTTTCAATCATCGTGCCAACGTGCGGATGCACTGTTGCGAGCACACCACGCGAAGCCGCATATTCATCAATACGCTTCAGGTTGCTCAACAAAAGCGACCAGGCAGCCTCGTCAATCTCTGGACGCTTGACGTCGTAGTTTCCACCTGGTTGTTCGGCTGCAATCACGAGGATTTTTGCGCCCGCTGCTTCATACGCATCGAGTTCCGCAACCACTTTAGGCATTGGGTCATAATCTGGATCGTGTAGAACCACGGGAAAGAAGCCACCGATAGCTTCCATACCCAGAGCTGCTAAGACCTCAGCGCGTTGGGATGGCTCAATTGGTAGGAATCCCAATGGACCAAATTCAGTGCCAGTGAGTCCTAATTCTGACATTTCTCCAAACACACGTTCTGGCGCCATCTGGTAACCCCAGTTATCAGCTTCACAAACACCCCATGAAATTGGAGCACCAGCAATCTTCACGTCCATTTTGAATCCTTCCAAATTTGTATTCCGCAATCTTAAATCCTTCTTGAATAAATGTAAGGACTTAATGTCATTAAGATTTTATAAAGAAGTGATAACCGAGCGGTATCTATTTGGTAACAGACGAGAGTGGGGGGTTTAAATGTAAGGACATATTGCTGTTTCATTCAGCCGTTGCGACAGGAATCTGACTTGTCACGACTTCCATAGGAGATGAAAGGGTTGTCAATGTTACGACTCAAACTAATCGCTGTTACCGCAGCGGCTGCACTCACTCTCGCAGCCTGCAGTTCCGGCACTGAAGACGCCAGCCCATCCGGCTCAGAAGCCACTGGTGACTCTTACAAGATCTGCGTTTACACCCATGGTGATGGCGGTACCTTCTGGTCTGTCGCACAAAAGGGTGCTGAAGACGCAGCTGCTGCTCTTGGCGTAACTCTTGATTACCAAGGTTCCACCAACGATGCCGCAAAGCAAGCATCAACCATTCAGGCTGGCATTTCAGCAGGTTGTGACGCAATTGCAGCATCTGCTCCAGACCCAGAGGCAATCAAGTCTGCAATGCTTGCAGCTGCTGAAGCAGGATTGCCATTGGTCACCATGAACTCCGGTTCCGCAGTATTCAAAGACTTGGGTGCTTTCACTCACATTGGTCAGGATGAAATTGTTGCTGGCCGTGCCGCTGGCGAGAAGTTCAATGAACTTGGTCTCTCCAAGATTCTCTGCCCAATCCAGGAAGCTAACAACGTTGGTTTGAACGAACGTTGCCAGGGCGCTGCTGAAACTTTCGACGGTGAAGTTGTTAACTTCAACCTCGACGGTGGCCTTGCAGATCTCAACGCTGCAACCGCTAAGTTGGAAGCAGCACTTGCTGCCGATCCAGCTATCGATGGCATCTTCGCTCTCAACGCCGACATTGCTGCAAAGGCTGCATTGCCAGCTGCTCAGGCACTCGGCCTTGACCTCGTAATCGGCACCGTCGATATGTCGCCTGAAGCACTAGAGGCTATTGCTGCCGGTGACATGTTGTTCGCAATCGATCAGCAGCAGTACGCACAGGGCTACCTCTCTGTAGCTCTCCTCTACTTGGCTTTGTCTAATGGCAACCAAGTTGGTGGCGGTCTACCTGTTTACTCAGGCCCAGGCTTTGTGACTGCTGACAACGTTGATTCCGTAATTGGTTTGGTATCAGCCGGTACTCGCTAATTATCGATTCACGATAACTGAATAAACGGTGGTGGGTTGGATACCCCAATCCACCACCGTTTTCCTTAGGTAAAGATGGGTAAACAATGAGTGTGGATGCAGTAGGAAAGAAAGACGAAAGAGTTGCCGAGACCGGCACACTCACAAAAATTCTAAGACGCCCTGAGTTTGGCGCGCTTCTCGGAGCTGTTGCAATTTTCATAATGTTTTCAGCAGTAGACACCACAGGTAATTTTGCAAAAATTGGTGGTGTTGTTAGCTGGACTGATATCGCTGCACCAATTGGAATCGTAGCTATTGCAGTCGCACTGCTAATGATTGCTGGCGAATTCGATTTGTCTTCCGGTGTCATGGTTGGCACAACTGGTTTGATAATTGGCATGTTAGTCACTGAGCTGAATATGGGCATTTGGCCAGCGATTCTGGTTTCACTTTTATTTGCCGCACTTGTCGG
>JBEAZM010000152.1:0-4578 GCA_041170125.1 Actinomycetota bacterium | reverse complement strand
CCCGCCTCGCTACCGTCTAGCTGTTTTCAGCGTGCGAAGGTTACCGCAGAGCGGCGACTTAACCCAAAATCTCCCGCGCCCGCGACACGTCGTTGTTCATGGCCTGAATCAGCTCATCGATTGAATTAAAGGCCAACATTGGCCGAATTCGCTCCACAAAATCCACTGCAACCAGCTGCCCATATAAATCTAGGTCGGTCTCGTCGAGCGCATATGCCTCAACCACGCGTTCTGGGACATCGGTAAATGTCGGATTTGTCCCAACCGAAATCGCTGCGGGCCATTGCTGAATGATTTCTTCACTAGGGCTCAAGGTGGCGAGCCAACCTGCATAAACGCCATCCGCTGGAACTGCCTGCTCAAACTCCGGCTTCAAGTTAGCGGTCGGGTAACCGAGTTCGCGACCTCGCTTTAGTCCCCCAACCACAATCCCTTGATACCGATGAGGCCTAGTCAACAGCGTGTTCGCAGCTGAAATATCGCCGTTTGTAATAGCCTCACGAATCCGAGTGGAACTTACCCGCGCCCCGTTTAATTCAACTTGACCTACCTCGTGGGCAATCAACCCGGCTTCGCGAAAATCTGCAATCGTGCCGCTAGCACCTTTGCCAAACCTGAATCCTTTTCCAACCACCACTTCGGTTGCCCCAAGATTTTGGATTAATACTTCTTGAATGAATTCAGCAGGTGTCTGGGCAGCTCGGGCGGCGGAAAAATCACAAATGTGGACATGGTCAATACCGGTTGCACGTAAAAGCTGTGTGCGGCGGAGCAAGCTTGTGAGCGCTGGAACTTTCATACCTCGCACAACAGTCATTGGATGCGGCGAAAAACTAAGGGCCACAGCTCGAGTGTTGGTAGCTGCAGCTTGAAGCACAGCTTTGTCCGTCAGCGCCTGATGGCCGTAATGAACACCATCAAAAACGCCGATTGCCACAATCGATTTCGTCATTAATTCTCCACCAAAAATACTGAGTGATAGCCAAGCATAATTTCACCGCGAAAATCGACTGGTTTTCCAATCGCAACTACATCAGAGGTCTCCGAGCTGACTAGAGCCAAAGCAGGCACTGATGTATCAGAGCCAACCGGCCAGGGCAAAAATCTGCCGACTTTCACAGACGCCAAATCGTCCGTCGAGATTTCATGTACCGGCATGAATCTCGCAACCGCGCTGTGCAATGGCACTAGTTCAGCATCTGCAATGGTGCGAGATTCAGTCACGGCAACTTTCCCGATCGACGTTCGCCGCAGCGCAGTCAAATGTCCACCAACTTTTAGCTGCTCCCCTACATCGCGAGCGATTGCGCGAATGTAGGTCCCTTTCGAACAATTAACAGAAATATCAACATCGATGAATTTATCGCGCGAAATCCGCTCAATCGTGAGTTGTGAGATTTCTATTTTTCGAGCAGCTAGTTCAACACTTTCGCCGGCCCGAACTTTGTTGTAAGCCCGCTCGCCATTTATTTTGATTGCACTAACTGAACTCGGAACTTGGTCAATGAATCCAACCTGACTTGCAAAGGCAGCTGCAACCTCATCGTCCGTCAGATAGTGAGGATCGCGAGTGCTAACAACTTCGCCTTCCGCGTCATCCGTGATTGTGTTTTGACCCAGTCGAACTGTTGCAGAGTAAGACTTTGGAGCATCCGTCACGAACTGTAAAAGTTTGGTGCCCGATTCAATTCCAACGATTAGTAATCCTGTCGCCATTGGATCGAGTGTGCCACCATGACCAACTCGACGAGTTTGGAAATGCCGACGCAGTTGGGCAACAACGTCATGGCTAGTTATGCCAGCTGGTTTATCAATGTAAACCAAACCAGAGTTATTTAGTTTCTTCGTCACTGGGATGCTTGTACGGATCGGTTTCACCGGCGTGCTGCGAATGGGCAGCCTGAGCGGCCACTTCGGCATCTGCCGCATGTGCAGCAGCAATTAAGTCGTCAATGTACTTTGAGGTTTCGGGCAATTTATCGAGCACGAAAGTTACTGAAGGCGTATGTTTCATGCCTAGACGCTTGCCAACTTCTGTGCGGATGACACCACGAGCGCTGTTGAGTGCAATCTCGGTATCAGTGTGCGCTTGTTCATCACCAAGCACCGTGTAGAAAACAGTTGCATCGCGCAGATCTGGGTTTAAGCGAGCGGCTGTAAAAGTTACGAAACCAACTCGCGGATCTTTAATTTTCATCTCAACCGTTTCGGCCACAATAACCAGAATGCGTTCAGCAAGCTGCCGAGCGCGGGCTGCATCTGCCATTTTTCCTCCTACTAAGTAAGGCCGTGCGCTAGCACGGCCTTACTTCTAGTGAAAGTTAAGCGCGAGGCTTTTCTTTCATTTCCCAAGTTTCGATAACGTCATCAACTCGCATGTCGTTGTACTTGCCCAGACCGATACCACACTCAAAGCCCTCGCGGACTTCGGTTGCATCATCCTTGAAGCGGCGCAGCGATTCAATGTTGAGGTTGTCGGCAACCACAATTCCGTCGCGCACCAGACGTGCTTTGGTGTTGCGCTTGATGGTGCCGTTGCGGACCATACAACCGGCGATGGTGCCGAACTTCGAAGACTTGAAGACTTCGCGGACCTCGGCAGTACCGAGTGCGACCTCTTCGTAGATTGGCTTGAGCATGCCTTTAAGGGCGGACTCGACATCGTCGATGGCTGCATAAATGACAGAGTAGAAACGAATTTCGACTCCCTCACGTTCCGCCAAGTCTCGGACTTGACCTTCAGGTCGAACGTTGAAGCCAATGATGATTGCATCAGAAGCCTGCGCCAGAGTGACGTCACCTTGGTTGATAGCACCAACACCACGGTGAATAACTCGAAGCGAAACTTCTTCGTTGCCAATGTCGATTGCGAGCAATGCATCTTCGAGCGCTTCCACCGAACCCGAAACGTCACCTTTGAGGATGAGTTTGAGTTCTTGAACATCGCCCTTCTCGATTGAGGACAAGAAGTCTTCGAGCGTGCGACGGGCGCGGCGCTTTGCCAGCTGCGCATTACGTTCACGAGCTGCACGTGTCTGCGCGATTTGTCGAGCGATGCGATCTTCCGCAACCGCCATAAACGAATCGCCAGCACCTGGCACTGAGGTCAAGCCCAACACCTGGACGGCGCGCGATGGCCCTGCTTCAGTCAACTGTTGACCGTTTTCATCGAGCATGGCACGAACACGACCAAAGGCGTCGCCGGCCACAATCGAATCGCCTGGTCGCAAAGTTCCGCGCTGCACCAAAACAGTGGCAACTGGGCCGCGACCACGGTCGAGATGAGCTTCAATCGCAACACCTTGGGCGTCAGTGGTTGGGTTGGCGCGCAAGTCAATCGCGGCATCTGCAGCCAAAAGTACGGCGTCGAGCAACTCAGTAATGCCCTTGCGTTGCAATGCTGAGACATCAACGAACATGACGTCGCCACCGAACTCTTCGGCCACTAGACCGTATTCAGTCAACTGGGTGCGAACCCGCATTGGGTCGGCGCCTTCTTTATCCACTTTGTTCACAGCTACAACGATTGGAACTTCAGCCGCCTGAACGTGGTTAATGGCTTCAACGGTTTGCGGCTTGACACCGTCATCTGCTGCAACCACCAAGATGGCGATGTCTGTGACTTTGGCACCACGCGCACGCATTGCGGTAAACGCTTCGTGACCAGGTGTGTCAATGAATGTGATTGCACGTTCGACGCCTTCATGCTCAGTGATTACCTGGTAAGCACCGATGTGCTGGGTAATGCCGCCAGCTTCACCAGCAATCACGTTGGTGTTTCGAATTGCATCCAACAAGCGCGTCTTACCGTGGTCAACGTGACCCATGACGGTTACGACTGGTGGTCGAGCAATCAGACCTTCAATTTCCTCTTCGCCACCAAACTCAAGATCGAATGACTGCAAGAGTTCGCGGTCTTCGTCTTCCGGCGAAACAACTTCAACCTCGTACTGAAGTTCAGCACCGAGTAGTTTCAAAGTGTCATCGTCTACCGACTGCGTGGCATTCAGCATTTCGCCAAGCTTCATCGCCACTTTAACCAGGTCACCTGATGAGGCACCAATGCGTTCGGCGAAGTCGGTCAGACTTGCACCACGTGGCAAACGAATGACAGAGCCACCGCCGAGTGTTAGACGAGTATCGCCCAACACTGGCGCCATCATGTTGTCGAATTCTTGCCGCTTGGTCCGCTTGGACTTCTTGGCTTTGCTGTTCTTGCCGCCACCGCGACCAAACGCACCTGCAGCGTTACCACGACCTGCAGTGTTGTTGCCGGGACGGGGTGGACCACCAGCTGGGGCACCGCCACCAGCGTTGAAGCCACCACCTGGCCGAGCTCCGCCTCCAGCACCGGCTGGACGTGGACCACCTTGACCAGGGCGACCTGGACCGCCTTGACCTGGACGACCTGGACCGCCAGCACCCGGACGGCCGGGACCACCTGGGCGACCTGGACCGCCAGCTCCTGCCGGACGTGGACCGCCGGGGCCGGCTGGACGTGGGCGTGGTGGCATCGCACCTGGATTTGGCCGTGGTCCAGCTGAACCTTCACCATCTCGACGCGGTGCAAACGGATTG
>JBEAZM010000151.1:0-2700 GCA_041170125.1 Actinomycetota bacterium | reverse complement strand
CGCGATGTGGAATTGCGAAACGAGTTGCTCGAGCGGGGCAAACAACTCAACTGGCATCCCGAACACATGCGGGTCCGCTATCTGAACTGGGTGGAAGGTCTGACTGGCGATTGGTTGATTTCGCGACAGCGCTTCTTTGGTGTGCCAATTCCCGTTTGGTATCCGTTGGACGCTGAAGGTAACCCAATCTATGCCGAGCCAATCGTGCCAAACGAAGCAGATTTGCCAATTGATCCACAAGCTGAGGCTCCAGCCGGCTATGTCGAATCCCAGCGCAACCAGCCTGGCGGTTTTATGGGCGATCCCGATGTCATGGACACATGGGCGACCAGTTCGTTAACACCGCAGATTGCTGGCGGTTGGGAACGCGATGCCGACTTATGGCAACGAGTTTTCCCGTTTGACTTGCGACCCCAAGCACACGAGATCATCCGCACCTGGCTGTTTGCAACCGTAGTGCGCGCCCACTTGGAATCCGACTCGCTGCCTTTCACCGATGCGTCAATCAGTGGCTGGATTTTGGATCCGGACCGTAAGAAAATGTCAAAGTCCAAAGGCAACGTCGTGACACCAATGGGCTTACTCGACGAACACGGTTCAGACGCTGTTCGCTATTGGGCTGCTTCAGGACGACCTGGCACTGACACCGCATTCGATGTGGGTCAAATGAAGATTGGTCGCCGACTCGCAATCAAGATTTTGAACTCTTCTAAATTCGCGCTTTCGCTGGGTGCGACTTTAGAAAAAGGCGAAGTTACTGAAGCGCTTGATCAAGCCATGTTGGCGGACTTAGCGAAGGTAACCGAGCAAGCAACCACGGCTTTCCACAACTTCAACTACACAAAAGCCCTCGAAGTCACAGAACAGTTCTTCTGGCGCTATTGCGATGACTACTTAGAACTCGTCAAAGACCGGGTTTATGGAGCTGAAGGTGAAGCCGCTGCTGCAAGTGCCCGGTTGGCATTGGGCATTGCAACCGATACCTACTTGAAATTGTTTGCACCTTTCCTTCCTTTCGTAACTGACGAAGTTTGGTCATGGTGGCGAAGCGGTTCGGTCCATGCTGAAACCTGGCCAACAGCAACAAGCCTGCGGGTTGGTGAGGGCGATGTCGCAGTGATTGATGCCGTCAGCGAAATTTTGGCTTTGCTTCGAAAAGCAAAAAGTGATGCCAAGGTCTCAATGAAAACTGAAATCTCGCTTGCGAGAATTTCCGCACCTGCTGAGAAGTTAGCTGCAGCTCGAAGAGCCGAGCGAGATTTACTTGCGGCCGGCCGCGTGAGTTCGGTCGAGTGGCTTGTGAGCGACGAGGTTTCGGTTGAGGCTGAACTCGTTCTTGCCGACTAAAACCTAATGCGTTAAATGTTTAGGGCCAAGACATATTGTCTTGGCCCTAAACATTTGCTTGAATTCAAACTAAGCAGTTTTATCTTTTCGCTGCTTTGGTTCAGTAACCAATTTCGGCTTTTCGCCATCCAGCACAGTTTTGGCATCGATGACAACTTTTTGGACATCCGATCGTCCAGGAATTTCATACATTGCTGGGAGCAAGACGCCCTCAAGAATTGAGCGCAGGCCACGGGCACCAGTACCGCGATCATCAGCAAGTTTTGCAACCGCTTTGAGCGCTGACTCTTCGAATACGAGTTGCACATCATCTAATTCAAACAAGCGCTCGTACTGCTTGATTAAGGCATTACGCGGTTCAGTTAGAACTTTGATTAAGGCTGCTTCGTCCAACTTCGTTACAGATGCGACGATTGGCAATCGGCCGATAAATTCGGGAATCAGGCCATAACGAACCAAATCCTCTGGCATTACCTGCGAAAAGATATTGTCTTGATTAGATTCAACTTCGTTATTTAAATCGCTTGTGAAGCCAAGTGACTTTTTGCCAATCCGACTCTCGATTACCGAATCTAGGCCAGCAAACGCACCACCAACAATAAACAAAATGTTGCTGGTGTCTAGTTGAAGAAATTCTTGATGCGGATGTTTCCGACCACCCTGTGGCGGGACTGCCGCAACCGTACCTTCGATAATCTTCAAGAGCGCTTGTTGCACACCTTCACCTGAAACGTCGCGGGTGATTGAGGGATTTTCGCTCTTTCGGGAAATCTTGTCGATCTCGTCAATGTAGATGATGCCGGTTTCAGCTTTCTTGATATCAAAATCAGCTGCTTGAATCAGTTTTAACAAGATGTTTTCAACATCTTCACCAACGTAGCCCGCCTCGGTCAGAGCCGTGGCATCAGCCATCGCGAAAGGCACGTTCAACATCCGAGCCAAAGTTTGGGCCAGCAAGGTCTTGCCCGAACCGGTAGGACCGAGCAGCAAGATGTTGGATTTTGCAATCTCAACACCGCTGTCTGCAGGTGAGGCGTGGATTCGCTTATAGTGGTTGTAAACGGCTACTGAAAGCGACTTTTTCGCAGCGTCCTGACCAATTACATACTGGTCGAGAAATTCGAAAATCTCGGTCGGCTTCGGCAGATTAGTTAATGGATTCGAGTTGGCGAGCGCTTCCTTCGTCTCATCCTCGATGATTTCATTGCATAACTCAATGCACTCATCACAGATATAGACCATCGGTCCAGCAATGAGCTTCTTGACCTGCTTTTGGCTCTTTCCGCAGAAATTGCACTTCAGCAGATCACTGCTCTCGCCTACACGCGCCATTTAAAAAACCAACTTCCAAAA
>JBEAZM010000150.1:0-3109 GCA_041170125.1 Actinomycetota bacterium | reverse complement strand
GGGATTGGCAACAAGTTCTGGGCTTGGTCGGACAGATCGTTCAAGCGGCTGGCGCAACCTGGCGCACCGAGCAACTTGAGATGGCGCCTTGGCATCCAGGTCGGGCTGCTGGCATCGTTGTGAATGGCATGATGATTGGTTTTGCGGGCGAGTTGCACCCAAATGTTTGCAAAAACTTTGGTTTGCCCCCGAGAGCGTGTGCTTTTGAAATTGACTTCGATGCTCTTTGTGGCGTTGGACTCGAGCCGCGGCAAGCAGTACCTGTTCGCACCATGCCACGGGCAAATCTGGACTTCGCGTTTGTGGTCGACAAGCAGGTGCCTGCAATCGCCGTATCCAAGGTGATCTCAACAATCGCGGTGGAGTTGGTCGAAGCTGTCGAAGTTTTCGATATCTATGAGGGGTCTCAGATTCCTGCAGACCAGAAATCTGTTGCGGTCGCTGTCACACTTCGCGCGATTGATCGCACACTGAGTGATGTTGAGCTAACTGAAATTCGCGCCGGGATTATTTCTGAGGTGGAATCCAAACTTCAAGCTGTGTTGCGTTAATTCATTTTATGCAGAATAGTGTATATTCTGCATATGACAATCTCAGTCGCAATCGCAGGTGGATCCGGCTATGCAGGTGGAGAACTACTCCGACTTTTGGCTTTTCATCCTGAGTTTCAGGTCGCAACCGTTGCAGCTGGTGGCAAAGCTGGCCAGCCGGTCCGGTCAGTCCACCCACATCTGACGCAATGGCGAGACCTAGTTTTCGCTGACACCGATGTGGATTTATTAAGTCAACACGATTTGGTTTTTTTGGCATTGCCGCATGGCACTAGCGCCAAACTTGCAGCTGAGATTTCGACCACAACCAGAATCGTTGATCTCGGAGCGGACCATCGACTGGAATCTCCCCAGGACTGGGAGACGTATTACAGCGCCGACATTCCACACGCTGAGGCTTGGCTTTATGGACTGCCAGAATTAACTGATCATCAATTGATTAAGTCAGCACTTCGCGTCGCTAACCCGGGTTGTTATGCAACCGCTATAGCGTTGGCAGCAGCTCCTGCTGTTGCGTTAGGGGTGGTTGATGCGTCGGACTTAGTAGTGGTTGCAGCAAGTGGCACGTCAGGCGCTGGCCGTAGCCCTAGTGAGTCCCTACTGGCCGCTGAAATTATGGGCTCAATCTCAAGCTACAAAACTGGTGGAATTCATCAGCACACACCAGAGATTGAGCAAATGTTGAACTCGTTGACTGAGCAAGATGTTAAGTTGAGTTTTACGCCGCTGCTCGCGCCGATGTCGCGTGGCATTCACGTTACCCTCACTGCAAAACTTACGGCAGCGTTTGACGCCAACAACGCATATCGAGATTTTTACGCCGGCAAGCCATTCATAACCGTTCTGCCCTTGCCCGATCAACCCAAGAGCGCATCCGTGGCTGGAGTAAATCAGGTGCAGTTGCAGGCCGTTATCGACAATCACAGCAATCGGTTGGTGGTCACCTGCGTGATTGATAACTTGGTTAAAGGTGCTGCTGGCCAAGCAATTCAAAATGCCAATTTGATGTATGGATTTGAAGAAAATCTTGGACTTGAGCAGATGGGAATTGCACCATGAGCGTGACTTTTGCAAAAGGTTTCAAAGCCGCTGGCATCGCAGCTGGTATCAAAAGCAGTGGCAACAAAGATTTAGCTTTAGTGCTGAACGAAGGTCCGCAATTCAAAGCAGCAGGCGTATTCACTTCCAACCGTATAAAAGCGGCACCAGTCTTGTGGTCAGAACAAGTTTTAAAACAAGAACTTTTGAAAGCAGTCGTACTGAACAGTGGTGGCGCTAACGCTTGTACTGGCCCAGCCGGATTCGGTGACACTCACCATACGGCAGAGAAAGTGGCAGCCGTACTCGGTTGTGCGCCAATTGAGGTGGCAGTTTGCTCAACCGGATTAATTGGCGTGCGGTTGCCAATGCCAGAGCTTTTAAGTGGTATCGAAACGGCGGCAGATCTACTCACTGACAGTGGTGGTGCAAATGCTGCGGAAGCAATCATGACTACTGATTCGGTACCCAAAACTGCGAGCATCGAGACCAATGGTTTCAAAATCGGAGGAATGGCTAAAGGTGCTGGAATGTTGGCGCCTGGTCTTGCCACCATGCTGGTTGTTATTACAACTGATGCCGATCTCCAAAATTTAAATACAACTGCGATTTTGCAAGATTCTGTCGAAGTCAGTTTTAATCGAATTGATTCTGATGGTTGCATGTCGACCAACGACACAGTTTTGCTATTGAGTTCGGGAGCTAGCGAAGTGGCGCCCACAGAGACGGACTTTGCAGCAGCACTCACAGTCGTCTGCAATGACTTGGCGCGTCAACTGATTGCAGATGCTGAAGGTGCTTCGAAAGATATACGGATTGATGTTGTAAACGCCGCAACTGAACTTGATGCGGTCGAAGCAGCTCGGGCCATATCGCGCAGTAATTTATTGAAATGTGCAATTCATGGCGAAGATCCAAACTGGGGAAGAGTTTTGGCAGCCATTGGAACTACCGCTGCGGTCTTTGAGCCTGATGCGGTTGATGTTGCTTTGAATGGTGTTTGGGTGTGTCGTGATGGCATGGCAGGTGAGGACCGAGATTTAGTGGACATGTCGGCACGTGAAGTTCTTATAACTGTCAATCTGCGAGCCGGAAATGAATCCGCCTCACTTTGGACAAACGACCTGACCGCGCTCTACGTACACGAGAACAGTGCATATTCATCATGACAAATATTGATCGCAATCAAGCCCTCCAGAAGGCTGGAGTTCTAGCCGAAGCACTTCCCTGGTTACGCGAATTTCACGGCGCCACCGTGGTAGTGAAATACGGTGGCAACGCCATGATTGATGAGAACCTACAGCGTGCGTTCGCCGAAGACATAGTTTTCTTGCGCTTAGCTGGCTTAAAGCCTGTTGTCGTTCATGGCGGTGGTCCACAAATCACTGCGATGCTAAATCGCTTGGGCGTGGAAAGCGAATTCAGAGGTGGTTATCGGGTCACCGATGCAGCGACCATGGAAGTGGTTCGCATGGTCCTAATCGGGTCGGTCCAACGTCAACTAATTAATCTGCTGAATG
>JBEAZM010000149.1:0-3382 GCA_041170125.1 Actinomycetota bacterium | reverse complement strand
GGCAATGAAAAGCGGTTGGAGTTTTTCGAGAAAGATCCAATCGTGTGGCGGGACCACGAACATGGTGAGCTGTTCAAGCAGCTGATCCAAATCAAAAAAGCCAACCCGGCTTTGTGGAACGCTCAATGGGGCGCGCGAATGCAGCAAGTTTTGAACTCGCAGGGTGAACGCGTTTTCAGTTTCGTGCGCGACAACGGCTCCAACAAAGTGTTTGCGGTATTCAACTTTTCTGGTGAGGACCGCGAAGTCTTGTTCCCCACTACCTTGCATCACGGTACGTACCACGACGCATTCACCCGCGACCCTTTCACTTTCGGCACCACCACAACGCTGGCCCTTGAACCCTGGGGGTACCGAGTCTTCGTGGCAGAATCCTGAGAGAACGAAGAATCCTCAGCGACCATTCTTGGTCGCTGAGGATTCTTCGTTTGTGGATACAGATTGAAAACTTGTGCGAATCTTGATTGCGGCTTGAGCCAACACTCGCGCAAATCTGCAACTCTCTGTTTGTGAAAGAAATTCCTTCTAAACTACTTTTTAAAATCGAAAAACAAGCCGGATTAGTTGGACGTCATCAACTCCATGAATTTGGTTTCCGCAATCGTGAAATTGACGTAAGGCTAAGACGAAATTTATGGACTCAGGTCACAACTAATGTGATTTCACTTGCGCCCCCGGAACAAAATCGCAAATTCGAGTTAATGGTTGCGGTTTTGGAGTTACCCAACATGTGGTTGACAGGGGTCGCAGCACTCGAGCTCGATGGCTTGAAGCAGACAGCCCAAACGCGGATTGATGTCATGACCACACGGGGAAAGCACAACAATCGACGCGAGCAAGTAAGGCTGCACTCCAGCACAATTCCATTTCGTGTCATCGGTGAGTTTCCGCGACGAACTGAACCCACAGTTTCGGTCGTTTACGCTCTGGCACATGCACCCACAAATCAAACAGGTTTGTT
Source organism: Actinomycetota bacterium (assembly GCA_041170125.1). Classification (GTDB taxonomy): domain Bacteria; phylum Actinomycetota; class Actinomycetes; order S36-B12; family UBA5976; genus JAFMIT01. The sequence continues at coordinate 2,421 of JBEAZM010000149.1, read as the reverse complement.
CTACTTGACTTGGGCACTGCAAAACAAACTGACGACACTGGAAAAACTGACGCGAGAAGTGAGGAGCCATAAAAACTCGGTGCCACACGGAATTGCGGCAAAAATCATCAACTCTCTACATGTCGGTGCGGAATCCTCAAACGAGCAACTTTTTGTTGATGAATGTCTAAAGCGGGGATTCCCAATGCCAGAACTGCAAGCCAAGATTGATGATTCAAGCGGGAAGTTGCGTTACTACGATGCAGTGTTTCGAAACGGCGATGACTTAGTTGTTGTTGAAGTTGATGGGATTGGCCACTTATCTATGGACACTTGGTCGGACGACCAACTAAAAACTAATGAGATTGTCATGCTCGGGGGAACGATTCTTCGCGTCACTTCGCATGGTTTGAAACAGGATCCCAATCCATTTTTTAAACAGTTAGAGCGCGCTTTAGAGCGAATAGGCATAACAAGGCGCCCGCAACTTATCCACAAATGAAGAATCCTGAGCGACCGAAAATGGTCGCTCAGGATTCTTCGTTGTCTGAAGATTCTGCGTCAGCTATCCGAACACCTTACGAAGTCCAACCACGGCTTCGTCGCCAAGCACTGCAAAAGCCTTGCGCAAGAACGGGGCTGCAACCACCGTCAAGCCCTTGAACTTGAAGTCAGCGCTGTAGCTGATTTCACAACCGCCGGTCGGTAAAGACCGCACCGAAATGGTGTCTGTCGCCACCACAGTCTTGTTTTCGCCACGCAGCACAATCCGAAATGCTGCGTCATCACGCTCAACCACTTCATAGACCAGTTCAGTCTGCTTGCCGTTGAACTGCGAAATGTTGTGGTACTTGGTACCAACCCCACCATCCCCAGAAATCAACTCCGTCTTGACACTGCCCGGATCCCATTCACTGGTGGTTGTGAAATCAGCAAGATAGGCAAAAACCTCTTCCGCTGACCGTGAAACTTCAACTTTGCGTGAAACCAACATAACAATCCTCCTGAGTGCAGTATCGCCGCAACCAGCCCGAACCGCCACCTGAGTGCAAGCACCCTAAAACTGCGGTACTTTTAACCTAGAAATTAGGTTGGCTTCCATCAAATCCACCCTCAACAGCCAGCCCAAAGGTGTACTTGTGTCACAGACTGAAAAACCCTCAATCGCAATCATTGGCGCCGGTGTTTCGGGGCTAACAGCCGCCTATGTGCTGCGGGACAGCCATCGCGTCACAATCTTCGAATCGGACAATCGACCCGGCGGCCATGCTCACACTCATGACATCGCTGCCAAAGTCGGCGAACTAAAAATCGACACCGGTTTTATCGTTCACAACGACCGCACTTACCCAAACTTGCTTCGCATCTTTAAAGAACTCAACATCAAAACCCAAGTCACTGAAATGTCGATGAGCATCAACTGCGACGAATGTGGTTTGAACTACGCCGGCGGTCGCGGCGCGAAAGGTGTACTAGCCCAAAAGCGCCGCCTGCTCGATCCCCGTTTCATCAAAATGCTCATTGAAGTAACCCGCTTTCACAAATCGGCCCGCGCTTTGCTCGATGGCAATGGCGACCAAAACCAAACTTGGGGCGACTTCCTCGTCGCCGGTAAATACAGTGATTACTTCATCCAGCATTTTGCAATCCCGTTGGTTTCATGTGTTTGGTCTTCAGGCGACGAAGACTCACGTGCCTACCCAGCAAAACATCTCTTTGAGTTCCTTGGCCACCATGGCATGTTGACGATCAAAAACTCTCCAACCTGGCGGACCGTGGTTGGTGGCAGTCGCACTTATGTGAATGAAATTCTTAAACTCATTCCGGATGTGCGACTCGATGCAGCGGTACAAGCTGTTGCACGTTTTGACGACCGCGTCGAAGTCAGTTACGCATCTGCGACTGGCACCCGCACTGAGCGATTTGATTACGCAATCATTGCCACGCACGCAAACGTTGCAAACAAAATTCTGCAGCACCCCTCGGATACCGAAGCTGCCGCCCTCGCGGCAGTTCCATATTCAACCAATCAAACTTGGCTACACACTGATGAAGCAGTTATGCCAGCCGCTACTGAAGCGAAAGCTTCATGGAATTACCGAATGCGTTCTTGCAACACGAAGTCTGAGCAAGTGCTAGTCAGCTATTGGATGAATCGATTGATGTCGTTGCCTGGCGAAGAAAACTTCATGGTGACACTAAACCCAACCGGTTGGGTAGATGAAAGCAAAGTGTTGCGCCAGATGGTTTATGAACACCCAGTTTTCACGCACGATGCGGTTGCGGCAGCTGCCGTACTTCGCGCAGCTGGTGGTGACCGCCTAGCTTTTGCCGGTGCTCATCTTGGATGGGGATTCCACGAAGATGGCGCTCGCTCTGGAGTTGAGGCAGCCCGTAAATTTGGTGGACAGTGGTAATGGCTGTGCAAACGCCGGCACTCGT
>JBEAZM010000148.1:0-14365 GCA_041170125.1 Actinomycetota bacterium | reverse complement strand
GATTTAGTTTCGGTGGTAAGTCGCTGGGAGGGTGTCGGCGCGTATCGGCGGGCACTCTCAAACTTCGATGTGAAATTGCACGCCATTCCCTTTCTCTCAACCGCAATCGATGAACCATCGGCTTTTGAGGTTGTTTTTGAGCAGGTCGGTGAGCTAAAAACCGAGTTTGAGCCAGCTCGGGCGTTTGATGCTGATGATGTTGGACTCGGCAATGCCGCGGCTAGCCAAGTTCGGCATCGCGCAGAGTGAAGTCGAATTGAGAAGTTGAGTCTCATGAAGTTTAAAGATGTCTATGAAGCCGCTGAAAAAGTTGCAAACGAGTTCACAACTGAACCGGTCGATGTGCTTCTCGCGCTGGTCCCAAACGGGGTACCGGTTGCAGTAGCTTTAAATCAAAACCGTGATTGTTTAGTTCGCGGAGTTTTCTTTGATCGCCAAACTTCAACTCTCAACGTCGATCTATCGGAAATCCCAACCTCAGCTCGAATCTGGGTGGTTGATGACGGGGTTGAGTCGGGCAAGGCCGCAACCGCAACCGGTCAACACCTCAAACAACAAGGATTTGAAGATATCGCGTTAGTGGTACCTGTGTGTGCCAAAGATGCGGCAGCTCAGTTGCGGCTGCTTTATAAACAAGTCAAAGCGCTAGAGCAACCACTCATGACGCGGGCTTTGAGTTGGCACTATGAACAGATGCCAAACGTCGACATTTCCACAGCCACCGAGATGTTGAAAAATCTTTCCCGCTAGCCCGCTACCATTCGCCAAGGTGCCCAGCATGGGCTAACCGCCGACAGCCAGCCGGAGTGGAGGAGACCCCATGGCAACCAATCGTGTTGATGCAATCGTTAATCTATCCAAACGACGCGGATTCGTTTTTCCATCGTCTGAAATTTATGGTGGCACTAGAAGTGCTTGGGACTACGGCCCACTTGGAGTGGAGCTCAAAGAAAATATTCGCCGGCAATGGTGGCAAGCCATGGTTCGTGGTCGGGAAGATGTGGTCGGCCTCGACTCATCAGTAATTCTGGCACCACAAGTGTGGGTTGCATCTGGTCACGTAAACGCCTTCGTCGATCCGCTAACTGAATGTAAGAAGTGCCATAAGCGCTACCGAGCAGATCAGTTGATTGAAGCCTACGAAGAAAAGCATGGCAAAGAACCAGAAAATGGTTTGGCCGATTTAGTTTGTGTTAACTGTGGCACCCGCGGTGAATTCACCGAGCCACGCGACTTCAACGGCATGCTTCGCACCACGGTTGGTCCAGTCGATGACGCAGCCGCTCTGCACTACTTGCGGCCAGAAACTGCTCAAGGCATTTTTGTGAATTATTTAAATGTGATGAACGCAGCCCGGAAGAAACCACCGTTCGGGATTGGTCAGACTGGAAAGTCTTTCCGAAATGAGATCACACCAGGTAACTTCATTTTCCGCACCCGTGAGTTTGAACAAATGGAGATGGAGTTTTTCGTTAAGCCTGGCTCGGACGAAGAGTGGCACGAATACTGGTTGCAGTACCGCTGGGATTGGTATGTAGATCTTGGGATGAATCCTGAGAATATGCGCTTTTTCGACCATCCAAAAGAAAAACTTAGCCACTATTCAAAGAGGACAGTAGACATCGAATACAAGTTTGAGTTTGCTGGCAACACCTGGGCCGAACTCGAAGGTATTGCTAATCGGACAGATTTTGATCTGAAAACCCACAGCGAACACAGTGGCACCGACCTGTCTTACTTTGATCAAGAAACGGGCGAACGCTGGACGCCGTACGTGATTGAGCCAGCGGCAGGTCTCACTCGGTGTGTTCTTGCTTTTATGTTGGATGCTTATGCTGAAGACGAGGCCCCAAACACCAAGGGCGGGGTAGATGTTCGTCAGGTGCTTCGCTTCGATCCACGTTTGGCGCCGGTGAAAGCTGCAGTACTGCCACTAAGTCGCAACGCCGATTTGTCACCAAAAGCCAAGGATCTTGCGGCTGAACTTCGGAAAACTTGGAACATTGATTTTGATGATTCCGGAGCAATTGGCCGTCGCTACCGTCGGCAAGATGAAATCGGTACGCCGTACTGCATCACCGTTGATTTCGATACTCTGGAAGACGACGCGGTCACCATTCGCGAACGCGACACGATGTCTCAAGAACGAGTGGCAATCTCGAAAGTTCGGGAATATCTCTCAACGCGTTTACCTTTGAGCTAAATATGGCTGAACTGCTGAATTCCAACGGACCGACCGTGGTGCTTGCCCCGATGGCAGGCATCACGAATCGGGCCTATCGGCAGTTGTGTAAAGAAACCTCGGCCGAGATTTATCCAGGTGGCGGTGCGGCTCTATACGTTTCCGAGATGATCACTTCCCGCGCTTTACTCGAACGTGATCGCGAAACCATGAAAATGACTGAGTTTGGCGATTTTGAAAACCCCCGTTCCATCCAACTTTATGGAGTGGATCCCGAAATCGTCGGTAAAGCCGTGAAAATGATTGTGGATGAAAATCGAGCTGACCACATTGATTTAAATATGGGCTGCCCGGTTCCAAAAGTCACGCGCAAAGGTGGCGGCTCAGCGCTGCCGTGGAAGCGCGACCTCTTTCGTGACATTTTGAAAGCAGCGGTTAAAAACTCGAAAGGCAAAGTCCCAATCACAGTGAAAATGCGTAAAGGCATTGATGATGATCACCTCACGTATCTTGATGCTGGGGTTGCTGCCGCGAAAGCTGGTGTGGCCTGGGTAGCGCTGCATGGGAGAACCGCTGTTCAGCTCTACAGTGGCACGGCTGATTGGGAAGCAATTGGTCGCCTTAAAAATGAGTTGTCACCATATGGAGTTCCAGTGCTTGGTAATGGTGACATCTGGAGTGGCGCAGATGCCAAACGCATGTTGGCGCAGACTGGAGCCGACGGCGTTGTGATTGGGCGTGGTTGTCTTGGTCGGCCATGGTTGTTCGGGCAAATTTCTGCGGCTTTCGATAATGCTGAAATTCCCTCGAACCCAAACTCCTCCAAAGTGTTTGAAGTAATGATTAGACACGCGAGTTTGTTAGCGGAATTCCATTCAGATGAAGCGCATGGTGCTCGTGAATTTCGAAAACATGTTGCCTGGTACACCAAGGGCTTCAGTGTTGGCGGCGAAACCCGCCATGCCTTAGCCATGGTCAGTTCGATTCAGGAACTGTCAGATTTATTAGCCACAATAGAGCCCCAGGAATATCCAGATTTTGTCGCGGCCGGACCACGTGGCCGTACTAGCGCCCAGAAATCGGTTGCATTACCTGAAGGGTGGTTGGACTCACCAACCTTAAATCCCGATTTCGATTTGAGCGCAGCTGAAATAGGTGTCAGTGGCGGTTAAGGCTAGGGAGGGTCGATGTTTTTAGGTCTCAAGCTAATTCGTCGTGCGATCTCTGCCGTTTTTTCCTTGATACTGCTCGGTGTTGTTGGCCTCGCTGGCTATGTGTTTTACAACGGCAAGCAGATTGATTTAAGTCAGACTGATGCAATCGTGGTGCTTGGTGCATCACAGTTTGATGGTGACCCGAGTCCAGTTTTTGCCAATCGTCTTGATCGCGCTCTTGATGTAATCATGTTGGATGTTGCACCTGTCATCATCACAGTTGGTGGCAAACAACCAGGTGACCGATTCACCGAAGCCTCTGCCGGGCGACAGTATTTGATTGATTCCGGCTTATTGCCCACCCAAGTGCATTCAATTCCAACTGGCACCGATACGTTAAGTTCGCTCCAAGCGGTTGCGGTTTATTTAGAAAAAATCAAAGCCAAAAAAGTCACGGTAGTTTCAGATCCAACTCATGTAACGCGGGCTAAATTCATTCTGGAAGCACTCGGTTTTGAAGTCACATTGGCTCCGACGTTGAGCGGTCCTGGGACAGGTTTTGATTTGAATAATTTGATTCGAGAAGTCGGCGGCACTTTGCAGTTTTTAGCTTTAGAGCAATGGGGGATTGATGCTCCCAAACGATGATTTGCTCTCGCCCGGTTATGAAGCCGCCGATGAAGAGCGATTTGTTCTAGAGCCTCCAAAGCGAAACAATCGAACGGCATTTGCTCGAGATCGAGCCCGGATTCTTCATAGTGCTGGTTTACGGCGACTAGCCGCAAAAACCCAAGTCTTAGCCGCTGGCACTGCCGATTTTCCACGAACCAGATTGACCCACACGCTAGAGGTTGCCCAAATTGGCCGCGAACTTGGAGCCTCGCTCGGCTGTGATCCTGACCTAGTTGAGGTTGGTTGCTTAGCCCACGATTTAGGCCATCCTCCTTATGGCCATAATGGTGAAGCTGCTCTAAATCGCATTGCTGATGAATACGGTGGCTTTGAAGGTAATGCCCAAACGTTGCGAGTTTTAACCAGACTCGAAGCCAAAGCTTTCACATCTACCGGGGAATCGGTTGGCTTAAATCTCACGCGGGCAGCTCTAGACGCGGGAATTAAGTATCCATGGGCGCGTCGGGCAGACACCGTGAAGTTTGGTTTTTATGCGGATGACGCAGAGATTTTCAATTGGGTACGTGCTGGTGCCCTAGAAGGTAAAAAAACTTTTGAAGCCCAAGTGATGGACTGGGCTGACGATGTCGCTTACAGCGTCCATGATGTTGAAGATGCGATTGTAGGCAGCCATCTAGATCTGCGAGTTTTAACTTCAACAGTTGAGCGGAGCGCTGTAATTGAACTAGCTGGCAGTTCTTACACAGATGCAGATGCTGGTGCGATTGAGGCTGCGATAGATCGATTGCTGGCTTTGCCCTATTGGCCAAATAGGTTTGATGGCTCACTTCAATCACTTGCGGCGCTGAAAAATTTAAGTTCCCAACTAATAGGTCGTTTCACCAGCGCAGTTGATGGTGCTACACGGGAGGTGTACGGAACTGGTCAGCTAACTCGCTATGCGGCAGATTTAGTTGTTCCCCCAGAGCAAGCCACTGAAGTAGCAGTCCTAAAAACTCTTGCGAATCTTTATGTCATGCAACGCTCTGGTGCGGAATTTATTTACGCTAAGCAGCAAGACACCATCACCGAATTGGTTGAGCGAATTTATGAACGTGAGGGTCAGGACCTCGAGATTTGGCTGCAACCATCATGGCAACAAGCCGCCACAGCTGATGAGCGAAAACGAGTTGTGATTGACCAGGTAGCCAGCCTCACAGATAACTCCGCTGAACTTTGGCTATCGGAAATTCGTGCTGCTAAACCTAAGATGAACTCATGAGCCGAATTCGCAGTGCTGACATAGATCTCGTTAAAGAACGAGTCGCTATCGATGAAGTAGTTCGGGATTATGTGACGCTTCGTACTGCGGGTGCCGGGTCACTCAAGGGTTTGTGTCCATTTCATGATGAGCGCTCGCCTTCTTTCACTGTCACACCAGCTCGCGGCATGTTTCACTGTTTTGGTTGTCAAGAAAGTGGCGACGCAATCTCATTTCTACAAAAACTTGAAGGCTTAAGTTTTGTTGAAGTGATTGAAAAACTCGCCAACCGCTACCACATCGTGCTGCACTACGAAGAAAGCAGTCCTCAAGCAGACAAAGCTGCGAGTGTGCGGGCCCGCTTGGTTGAGGCACATCGGGTGGCGGCAAACTTTTTCGTTTCGCAGCTTGGTACTCCGGATGCGGAATTGGCCCGAAGCTTTTTAAAGTCGCGCGGTTTTGATTCTGCTGCTGCTGCCCACTTTGGGGTTGGGTATTCGCCAAAGTCTTGGGATGCTCTGGCCAATCATTTGAAGACTGCTGGTTTTTCAGAAGCGGAATTACTCGCGGGTGGATTACTCACAAATGGTGATCGCGGTAACTACGACAGGTTTCGTGGCCGCCTTATGTGGCCGATTCGGGATTTGAGCGGCGAGGTTGTGGGCTTCGGTGCTCGAAAACTCTATGACGACGATGGTGGCCCGAAATACTTAAACACTCCTGAAACTCCTATCTACAAAAAATCACAGGTGCTTTACGGCTTGGATTTAGCCAGACGCGATATCGCAAAATCCCAGACGGCGGTCATTGTCGAGGGCTACACCGATGTGATGGCATGTCATCTAGCTGGAGTCACAACCGCAGTTGCAACATGTGGCACGGCTTTTGGTACAGAGCACATCAAAATTCTTCGCCGACTCCTGCTGGATAACGACCAAGCAACTGGCCAAGTGATTTTCACTTTCGATGGTGATGCCGCTGGCCAAAAAGCTGCACTCAAAGCATTCACCGAGGACCAAAAGTTTGTAGCACAGACATTCGTTGCGGTTGAGCCAAATGGCTTAGATCCTTGCGATTTGTACCAGCGGCATGGCGCACCGGCAGTTGTGGCTTTGATTCAGAGTAAACGGCCGATGTTTGAGTTTGTAATCAAAACCAAAATTGCGGAATTTGATTTGAGCACTGCCGAGGGTCGGGCAGGAGCACTGCGAGCCACAGCACCGATTGTTGCTGGAATCAAAGATTCCACTTTGCGACCCGAATACACCAGATTGCTTGCAGGCTGGATTGGATTGGACCAAGCCCAAGTGCAGCCTCTCGTCCAACAAGCGATCAAAGTATCCCGATCAAAAGTGACTGCACCGGCAGTTGTGGCTACAGCCAATAGTGATACGGAAAGTTCCGCTGATTCGGTGCCAGAGCCGGTTCGGGTGCCACCACCTGATTTGCGGCGGATCGAACATCGAGTTGAACGAGAAGCAATCAAAGTTGCGCTGCAACATCCTCAACTAGCAGCTGAGTGGTACGCCAGCGTTGAGAAATCCGCCTATACCTATCCGACTTACGCTGCTATGCATGAAGTGCTTGAGGCTGCTTATCTCGTGACTGATTTAACTCAGACATCTAACGCGGATTGGGCGAGCATGATTATGGAATTGGCTGAATCAGATTTAGCCAATAAATTTTCAGCGGCCTTGGTTGATCCCATCACGATCAGGGCGGATGATTCCCTGGAGCGGTACGTGACGAGCGTTTTAGCCAAGTTGCTCGAACTCGATGCCGCTCGGCAGATTGCAGATTTGAAATCAGAATTGCAGCGGGCCGAAGGAGCTGAGGGTGTCGACTCGGAGGCTGTGTTGGTGAAACTCATGAAGCTAGAGGCCCACCGGCGAAGTCTGAGTGAGCATGCTCGGGGAATTGGCTAAAACATTTTCTGGGGGTGGTGTGGACCAAAACAAAACTCTTGGTATTCTTCCGCCCGCTTCGGACTTGGTCTGAAGTATTCCTCCGTAGCTCAATTGGCAGAGCTCCCGACTGTTAATCGGGCGGTTCTTGGTTCGAGTCCAAGCGGGGGAGCCAAAACCCCGCTGAGGCGGGGTTTTTTGTTGAAATCCACCCTTTCGGACACTTTCGCGTTTGGGAATGCCCGATCTCTCTGGCAAGATACGCCGCCGTGCCAAGCGGCCCCTCTACCCGCTGGCGTGAAACCTTTGGTAAACGATGACCTGCCCCCACGGGAAGCCGTTTACCCTCCCAACTACTAAACAGGAGATCCACGTTCGTGGCTGTCAAAATCAAGTTAAAGCGTCTAGGCAAAGTTCGTAATCCTCAGTACCGCATCGTTGTTGCAGATTCCCGTACTGCTCGCAACGGCCGCGCAATCGAAGAAATCGGTTTGTACCATCCAAAAGAAGAACCAAGCCGAATCGAAATCAAGAGCGAACGTGCTCTCTACTGGCTCGGCGTTGGCGCTCAGCCAACCGAAGCTGTTGAAGTTCTTTTGAAGATCACTGGTGATTGGCAGAAGCACCACGACTTGCCAGGCAAAGAAGGCACCCTTCGGGTCGCTGCGCCTAAGGTCGACAAGAATGCTGTTTTCGCACAGGCTGTAGTTGATGCTGCTGCTGAGAAGGAAAACGCTGCTAAGGCTCCAAAGCCAGCCAAGGTTGAAAAGCCAGCCAAGGTTGAAGAAGTTGTTGAAGAAGTTGCAGCCCCTGCTGAAGCAGTAGAAGAAGTTGCAGCCCCTGCTGAAGAAGTAGCTGCAACTGAAGAAACAGTTGCGGTTGAAGAAGCAGCAGCTGAATCTTCGGAGGCCTAATATGCTCGAGGAAGCCCTCGAACACTTAATCCGCGGAATTGTTGACAACCCAGATGACGTTGTTGTTCGGGTTCGCACCAGCCGGCCGAATCGGGATAACCGAGGAGATCGCAACGGACGTTTCAATCGCGAAACGAAAACGTTTGAGGTCACGGTTAATCCAGAAGACCTTGGCCGGGTAATCGGGCGCAACGGCCGAACCGCAACCGCACTTCGTACCGTCATTTCGGCACTTACCCCTGGTAAGAACGTCCGAATTGATTTTCTCGAGACGGACGAGTTGTAGATGGCCCTGACCCGAGTCGTAGTGGGGCGAATTGGTAAGCCCCACGGGATTCGCGGTGAAGTCACAATCGAAGTAAGAACTGACGAACCCGAGTTGCGCTTTGCACCGGGTTCGTTGGTTTATTCCGAGGCGGCGCCGAATAAATCCCTCAAAGTTGAAACTGCCCGTTGGCATAGTGGCAAGTTGCTTCTTACTTTCAACGGTGTGAGCGATCGTAATGCTGCTGAAGTTGTGCGGGGCACAATTCTGATGTCTGAAATCGACGACACGGAGTTACCAGAAGCTGAAGACGAGTATTACGACAGGCAGTTAATCGGTTTAGTGGTTGAAGAATCCGGCAAAGCCATCGGTGAGGTAACTGATGTTTTGCATCTGCCGGGACAGGAAGTCTTGGTTATTGGGCTGGATGCTGGCGGTGAAATGATGCTGCCGTTCGTAGAGCAATTCGTGCCAGAAGTAAATCTGGCGGGAGGTTTCCTAGTGATTACACCACCGGCTGGAATCGTCGAGGAATCCGATGCGAATTGATGTCGTTTCGATATTCCCCGAGTACTTAAAGCCACTTGAGCTATCGCTAGTCGGCAAGGCAATCAAGGATGAACTTCTTGAAGTTCATCTGCATGATTTGCGCGATGTCACACACGACAAACATCGCACTGTAGATGACACGCCGTATGGCGGAGGCCCAGGAATGGTTATGAAAGCTGAGCCCTGGGGAGAGAAACTTGATGAGTTGCTGGCATTGTCGAATACACCGATTCTGGTTGTCCCAACCCCTAGTGGTGTTTCTTTCAACCAAGCTCTCGCGGTCGAGTTAGCCCAAGCTAGCCATTTGATTTTCGCTCCAGCCCGCTATGAAGGTATCGATGCCCGCGTGATGCAGCACTATCGGGAGCGCGACGTGCAGGTGGTTGAAGCCTCGATTGGCGACTACGTGTTAGCCGGTGGTGAGGCTGCAGTCTTGGTCATGGTTGAAGCGATTGCTCGACTGATTCCTGGTGTATTAGGAAATGCTGAGTCTGCGGTTGATGACAGTTTTGCCCCTGGAGCCATGCAAAGTCTGCTGGAAGGGCCAGTCTTCACAAAGCCCCCCGTTTGGCGGGGGCTGGAAGTCCCTGAGGTCCTACTGAGTGGAAATCACGCCCTGATTGCGGCCTGGCGACTTGAACAAGCTAGAGCTCGAACTGCTGCAAATCGTCCCGATCTCCTCTAATTCAGCAACTTTTGTCACTTTAGGCTCGATTTCCAATTTAAGTCAGGTATCTGGCACACTTCGCCCGCTCGAGTAATCGCGTAGCTCTGCCACAGAGGGGCCGCATCAATTGCTTGAACACCCAAAATAACGATTGCCGTTAATCGATCTGTGGCGGTTGACGAGGAGAAAAAAATGCAGACTCTTGATCATGTGACTGCCGGTGCCCTACGTACCGACATTCCAGACTTCCGCCCTGGCGATACCCTCAAAGTTCACGTTCGCGTTATTGAAGGTAACCGTTCGCGTGTGCAGGTTTTCCAAGGCGTAGTTATCGCTCGCCATGGTGGCGGAATCGGTGAGACATACACCGTACGTAAAGTTTCTTTCGGCGTTGGCGTGGAACGTAAGTTCCCAGTCCACACTCCGATTGTTGAAAAGGTAGAACTCGTGACCCGCGGTGATGTGCGTCGCGCCAAGCTCTACTACTTGCGCGAACTTCGTGGCAAGAAAGCAAAAATCAAAGAATTGCGCGAAGACCACTAAGTGTTTTCGAATTCAGGAAATGGCCGCACTTCGGTGCGGTCATTTTCATTTGCAAAATTACTGGTCATTGGTTTTGTGATTGCCACCATCGTTCGTATCTGGTTCGTGCAAATCTACGAAGTAGGTGGCGATTCCATGTCCCCAACTTTGCTCAACTCTGAGCGGGTGCTGGTTCAAAAAATCGATACGGCGCTACGGCGTGGTGACTTAGTAGTGATTGACGCAAATCAAACTTTCGAGTTTCAACTCGAGTCCTCGCCAGGTGAAAAGTTTTTGCGCATTCTTGGTTTTGAAACACTTGATAAACAGCTCGTGGTTAAACGAGTTATTGCCGTCGGTGGCGACACCTTGCAATGTTGTGATGAGTCCGGCAGGTTAATTTTGAATGGGAAGCCATTAATTGAGGGTTACTTAGCTGAGCGAGCCAGCGCCGATGAATTCAATGTGCAAGTCACAGATGGTCACGTTTGGGTAATGGGAGACAACCGGGACAATTCTCGAGATAGTCGAGATTTGCTCGGCCAACCCGGCGGCGGCATGATTCCTGACACAAAAATCATCGGGAAAGTGCATTCAGTCATCTGGCCACCTGCGAGAATACGCAGTCTTAACTAATAGGAGCTTTTGTGGAACCAGTTGAAAACCAAGAAATCGAGTCGGCTACCGACTCGAAGAACTGGAAACAATGGTTACTTCAAGGGCTCATTCAAACGCTGAATTGGTTTCGTGAAACCACTTTTGTGATTGTCATGGCTCTCGGGCTTTCGATTTTGTTGCGAACGTTCATTTTTCAAGCTTTTTATGTTCCAAGTGAATCAATGGTTAGCACTTTCTTGCGTGATGACCGAATCATTGCTTCGAAACTTTCTTACAGATTTGGCGAAATTAACCGGGGAGACGTTGTCGTTTTCCGGGATCCAGGTGGCTGGCTATCTGGCCCAGTGGAGATGCAAGGAATCGCTGGACAAATTAACAAAGTTCTCACTTGGGTGGGAGTGCTGCCCACTAACTCGGGCGAAGATCTAGTGAAGCGAGTTATCGGACTGCCCGGTGATCGGGTGGCTTGCTGCGCTAAGGGTGAAGGCATCACGGTCAACGGAGTGGCGATAGACGAATCCGAATATGTCGAGGGGGACACTCGTACAATCAAGTTTGATGTGATTGTGCCAGCCGGACACATATTTGTGATGGGAGACAACCGTGAATACTCTGCAGATTCACGCGTGCATCTGAACCAAAACAATGGTGCAGTTCCAATCGACAATGTTGTGGGTCAGGTGGTCGCTCTGGTTTGGCCTTTCGATCGCTTCACCCAAATGTCGGGCAACGATCCGTTCTTAAAAGTGCCAGAACCGAAATAGTTTTATGAATCCAAATCTCAAACTTGAACGCGAATTGCTTGCTCAAGATTTTGAGTATGTGATTGGAATCGACGAAGTCGGTCGCGGAGCATTTGGCGGCCCAGTTTCAGTTGGCGTTTGTGCTGTAACTGAAAACATGAATCCAGCACCGAGCGGAATTAAAGACTCTAAATTGTTAACCGCAGTTGCTCGAGAAAAGTTGGCGCCCGAAGTGAAGAATTGGGCCGCTTATTGGGCAGTGGGTGATGCTGAGCCGCACGAGATCGACGAATTGGGTATTAACCAAGCATTGCGGTTAGCGGCTTTGCGGGCATTAAACGAGATTCCGATCAGTCGGGCTGCAATCATTTTGGACGGCAGCTTTGATTGGCTTTCACCACCCCCAGCAAACTTGTTCGAGACGGCCGACGATTTCGAACACACGGTGTTGATGAAAGTTAAAGCCGATCAAACTTGTTTAAGTGTTGCAGCTGCGAGTGTTCTAGCCAAAGTGCATCGGGATGGTTTGATGCGACATCTTGATGGGATTTATCCGGGGTATGGATGGGCAAGCCATGTCGGTTATGGCACTTCTGCGCATCGGGAGGCGATTGCGAAGCTCGGACTCTCGCCAGCGCACCGAAAATCTTGGAAACTTCAATAGATTTCCACAACTTATTTTCTCCACAATTAAAAACTCAATTTACTCATTGCCTGGCTAATGATTTTCACTTTTGGCATGACAAAAGCATCTAAGTCTTTGGGGAGTTGGGGCGAAGATTTCGCCGTTCGCCACCTATTGTCCAGTGGCTATCAAATTCTGTTTCGAAACTGGCGCAGCCCAGCCGGCGAAGTGGACATAGTCGCAGAAATTGCTGAAACTATTATTTTTTGTGAAGTAAAAACTCGAACAGATTTTCAAAAAGGTCACCCGACCGAGGCAGTTAATTCGAATCGAATCTCAAGATTACGCAATGCGGCGCTTTTATGGCCAAATCCAAAAAACAAGAATCTGCGAATAGATGTATTTGCTATCTCGCTTGCAGGTTCGCTGCAATTTCACCACTTCATTGGAGTTTGAGTTGAGCGTTACCCGAACTCGAGGCTGTGTTCTACTGGCCGTTGCTGCACACATGATTGAGGTTGAGTCACATATTGCGGCTGGATTAGTTGGCATGCAAATCACTGGTTTAGCGGACACTTCTATTAATGAATCGCGTGACCGAGTTCGCTCGGCAATCCAAAACACCGGCTTGGAATTCCCGCAGAAGCGGATAACCGTGGGACTCTCCCCAGCGGCATTACCAAAACACGGATCTGCATTGGACTTACCAATCGCAATCAGTTTGATGGCTGCCAGCTCGATTGAATCTGCCGCCCGCACTGCATTTTTGAATGACACTGTTTGGTTTGGGGAATTAGCGCTCGACGGGCGCGTTCGACCAGTTCGAGGGGTTTTGCTAGCTGCGATTGCAGCGAAATCAAACCATGCAAAGCGAATCGTGGTGCCGTATTCGCAACATGCGGAGGCTTCGCTAGTGCAAGGGTTAGAAGTAATTGGAATCTCTTCACTTGCCGAGGGACTCAATCTGATTGGTTGGGAATTGCCAAACAACGCGGATTCTGCTGAAGTGAATTCCTTGCAGCCAGAGGCATTTACACCGATTCTTGACTTGCAGGATGTCAAAGGCCAAAAACTTGCTCGCTATGCCTTGGAGGTATCGGCAGCGGGTGGCCATCACATTGCGCTGCTAGGAAGCCCGGGCGTGGGCAAAACTTTGCTCGCTAGTCGGTTGCCGAGCATTCTGCCGCAGCTTGCACTCGAACCAGCGCTTGAAGTTACGGCGATTGCCTCATTGCACTCGCCACTCGCCGGTCTTATCACGAGCCCGCCATTTTCAGCCCCGCATCACACCGCCTCGTATGCCGCACTTATCGGGGGAGGCACCTCTATTCCACAACTCGGTTTGGTCACAAAAGCGCATCAAGGGGTGTTGTTTCTAGATGAAGCCCCCGAGTTCGCTTCGAATGTTCTAGACGCATTGCGGTTGCCACTTGAGTCTGGTGAAGTTGAACTAAATCGCCGAACTTTTAATTTAAAGCTACCCGCAAAGTTTCAGCTCGTGATTGCTGCCAATCCTTGTCCATGTGGCTATGCACTAGACGTTAAAGGCAGGTGTGGTTGTACGCCGAATGAGCGACGTCGTTATCTAGCGCGGATATCCGGCCCACTGCTGGATCGAATCGACATTCGCGTGGTTGTTGATCCACCGTCGAACGCTGAATTACAAGATGACTCGGAGCCTTCTAGCGTCGTGCGTGAGCGAGTTATACAGGCGCGAAATCGGGCTGCAGCTAGATTTGCTGGTACGGAATGGAATACAAATGCCGAGATACCGGGTCCACGGCTGCGAGAGTTTTTTCCGCTTTCAAGGAGTTCGACTCAAGCTATCCACTCTCATGTGATGGGTCACCAAATCTCACCGCGAGGACTAGATCGAATAGCGCAACTCGCTTGGAGCGTAGCTGACTTGAAAGGGAATTCTGAGCCGGACTTCGAAGACGTTAAAGCCGCTGTGGAATTACGAAACGCTGGTGGCAGATGGGTAGCTTGAGCGATTGGGAAGCCCGAATTTGGTTAGCCTCGGTTGTTGAGCCGGGAGATATTCGAATTGGCCGAGCACTCAATGATTATTTGCCTTCCGAAATAATTTCAAAACCCCAACTGCATTCGGCGGGCCTAAGAGATTTTTTGTCAGATCGAAAGCTTTCCGATGTTGTAACAACATCAAAAGCCGTCGATGCGGACTTTCTAACCCCTACTCATCCGCAGTGGCCAAGCGGGTTGGATCTCCTCGGAGAACTTGCCCCACTCGGGATATGGAAACGCGGTAAGGCACCTCAACCAGCTCTTACAGTTTCTGTCGTTGGCGCTAGAAGTTGTAGTGCATACGGTGAATCGGTGGCTCTAAAC
>JBEAZM010000147.1:0-6540 GCA_041170125.1 Actinomycetota bacterium | reverse complement strand
ACGACATCAATCAAATGATGTGGCACTAATTGCCGCTCAGCATTGGAAGCCTTCGCGGTTCCGATATCCATTCCGCGATATATTTGAAAAGCATCCAGACTGACAATCTCGGCTGGAATCTGTTCAGCGATCCGAAGCGCCAAAGCCGTCTTCCCAACAGCCGTTGGCCCAACAATTGAAATGACTTCGAAGCGCGCCATCGAGCCTCACAAAAACTTTCGTTCAGCTGCCTCAACCACGTTTTGCATCAACATGGCTCTCGTCATGGGGCCAGTCCCACCTGGCATCGGTGCAAAAAAACCAGCTTTTTCAGCAACCGCAGGATCGATATCGCCCAGCAGTCCAGCAGTTGTGCGAGTAATCCCAACATCCAATAAAGCGGCACCTGCTTTGATCATCTCAGGTTTGATGAAGTGTGGTACCCCAGCTGCCGCAACAATGATGTCAGCACGTTGTAGATGTGAGGTCAAATCCAGAGTGCCAGTGTGGCAAAGGGTGACAGTGGCATTTTCACTTTTGCGGGTTAGTAGTAATCCAAGTGGCCGACCAACAGTCACACCTCTGCCGACCACAACTACTTCGGCCCCGGACAGTGGTACGTCGTACGCACGTAGCAATTCCACGATGCCGCGCGGTGTGCAAGGTAACGGAGCAGCAATCCCAAGAACTAACCGACCAAGATTGGTCGGGTGCAAGCCATCCGCATCTTTATCTGGATCCATGGCTTCCAATGCAGCGTTCGCATCGAGACCGCTAGGCAGTGGCAACTGCACGATGTAGCCGGTGCATTCTTGGGCTGCATTCAAATCGGCGATTGCGGCCATAACGTCTGCATTCGATGCGGAAGCTGGTAAGTCCACCCGAATTGACTCCATGCCAACTTCGGCACAGTCGCGATGCTTGCCTGCTACGTAGGAATGCGAACCAGGATCATCCCCTACCAGAATCGTTCCGAGTCCAATGCGAGCGGATTTAGCTTTGAGTTCACTGACTCGTTGTGCAAGCTGAATTTTTATGTTCGCTGCAGTTTGAACACCGTCTAATTTGATTGCACTCATTTGAAAACAATCGTTCGACTACCGGAAAGAAAAACTCGATGCTCAGCGTGCCAACCAACCGCTTTCGCTAAAGCTCTTGCCTCAACATCTCGACCAACCGCAGCTAGCGCATCAGGTGAGTCAGCATGGTCCACACGAGCAACCTCTTGCTCAATGATTGGACCTTCATCTAAATCACTTGTGACGTAGTGAGCTGTTGCACCAATCAGCTTTACGCCACGCTCATGCGCCTGATGGTAAGGGCGAGCTCCTTTGAAGGACGGCAAAAACGAATGATGAATGTTGATAATTCGGCCGGAAAAATCCTTACAAAATTCATCCGACAAAATCTGCATGTAACGTGCTAGAACCACAAAATCAATTTCATGCTCGCTGACGATTTCGCGTAGCCGTGTTTCAGCTGCAGATTTGTCTGTCGCTGGCACGTATTCGAACGGGATGCCGTACCAGGCAGCCATCTCCTCGAGATCTCTGTGGTTACTCACAATCAATGGAATATCAACCGCAAGCGAGTTCGAACGATGGCGAAAAAGTAAATCGTTTAGGCAATGTTCGTACTTTGAAACCATAATTAACAGCCGACTGTGGCGATTGCTTTCGACCAAATTCCACTGCATCCCAAAGCGACTTGCGACTGGCGCGAAAGCAGCTTTTACACCAGCAACATCGGAAGTGTCAGGAACGTCAAACTCAACTCGCATAAAAAACAGTCTGGTGTCGCGGTCTTCGAATTGCTGACTCTCGGTGATGTTGCCGCCCACCGTAACGATGAATGAGCTGACCGAATGGACGATTCCTGGCTGATCAGGACACGAAAATCCCAAAATTACTGATGCCATCGCTACTTCCGCCCTATATTCAACAGATTGGAACTCGAACTTTTTGTAACAGGATTCGGATTGCGCGCAGGTCGCACTGACACGAGATCGTCCGCAATCAAATGGTAAGGAGCGGCGTGCGTAACTCGAGCGGTCACAAAATCTCCAGGGTTAGTTTCCCGCGGTGGCCGCGCCACGTGTACTAACCGGTTATCCCG
Source organism: Actinomycetota bacterium (assembly GCA_041170125.1). Lineage (GTDB taxonomy): Bacteria > Actinomycetota > Actinomycetes > S36-B12 > UBA5976 > JAFMIT01. Next base: position 4,446 of record JBEAZM010000147.1, on the reverse strand, counting down.
CGCTCGGCCGGTGAGCCGATCACTTTGACCATCTTTCTTACCGTGCACTTCAGAGATCATTACCTCTACCTCAGTGCCCAAAAGCTTTTTGTTTTCTTGCCAAACAATCTCATTCGCCAACTCAACTAAACGGTTGTACCGATCAGTTACCACTTCTGCCGGAACTTGGTTAGGCATAGTCGCGGCTGGAGTTCCAGGACGCGGCGAGTATTGGAAAGTGAAAGCTGCCGCAAATCTGGCTTCGCGAACGACATCCATGGTTGCTGCAAAATCTGCTTCAGTTTCACCGGGGAAACCGACAATGATGTCGGTCGAGATTGCGGCATGTGGAATTAGTTCTCGAACCCGCTCGATAATTCCGAGGTAGCGGTCACTGCGATAGGAGCGGCGCATGGCAGCCAGAATCTGATCAGAACCCGACTGCAGCGGCATGTGAAGTTGCGGCATCACGTTCGGGGTTTCTGCCATTGCCTCAATCACATCGTCGGAAAATTCTCGCGGGTGCGGACTGGTGAATCGAACTCGCTCAAGTCCATCAATTTCACCACAAGCTCGCAACAATTTCGAGAACGCGTATTTGTCTCCAAATTCAACGCCATACGAGTTCACATTTTGCCCAAGAAGCGTAATTTCTTGAACACCGTTTTCCACTAAAACTCGAATTTCGTTCAGAATCTCAGCTTCAGTTCGATCTTTCTCTTTGCCGCGCAGACTTGGCACGATGCAGAAAGTGCAGGTGTTGTTGCAGCCAACTGAAATTGATACCCAGGCGCTATGGGCACTCTCCCGCTTTGCCGGTAAATCGGATGGAAAAACTTCGAGCGCTTCAAGGATTTCAATCTCAGCTTTTTGGTTATGTCGTGCCCGCTCAAGCAGTACCGGCAACGACCCGACATTGTGGGTGCCGAAAACAACATCAACCCAAGGAGCTCGTTGCAAAATAATGTCTCGGTCTTTTTGGGCCAGGCAGCCACCAACCGCTATCTGTAAATCTGGTTTGGCAGCTTTCACTTCGGCCAATTGCCCAAGATTTCCGTATAGCCGATTATCCGCATTTTCTCGCACAGCACAGGTGTTAAAAACAACAACATCCGCAACCTCACTGGCGGCTGCTTTTGTGAGTCCCATATCTTCAAGCAAACCAGTGATGCGCTCGGAATCATGGACATTCATTTGGCAGCCATGAGTGCGCACTTCGTAGGTGCGGGATTGGGCTAAGTTCTGGATAGACATCGGGGCGAAGTCTAAGAGGTCAGAGCCAGCCAGATTTCTTGAACTTTCGATAAAGTCCAAAACTCACGCTAATCATGCCGACTAATACGGCTGGATATCCCCAAGCGACCGAAAGTTCTGGCATGTTCTCGAAATTCATGCCATAGATACCTGCCATCATGGTCGGGACCGCCGCCAATGCCACCCAGGCTGAGATTTTTCGCATGTCGTTATTTTGTTGAACTTGAAGTTGGGCTAAATCCGCCTGAATTGCAGTGGAAACTAATTGATCAGCCGAATTTCCAGCATCGATTGCAATCTCAAGATGGTCGCTCATGTCGTGAAAAAATGGTCGCAACGAAGTGCCTGAGATCTGCGGCAATGCCAATAGCCGAATCAAGATTGGTTTGAGAGGTTCGATTCCACGCCGAAATTCAATAACTTCACGCTTCAAGAAATACAACTCAGCCGATTGGCTTCCACCGACATCTGAAAAAACTTTGGATTCGAGCTCAGAAATATCCGACTCCAATTCGGTCGCGATTTCCCGATAGGCATCAATTAGTTTGTCCAATACCGAATGCAAAACTGCATATGGACCGAGTGCAAGTGCCTCTGGGTTTGCCTCGAGTTGAGCACGAACCGCATGTAGTGCAACGCCATCACCGTGTCGAATCGTGACAACAAAATTCGAGCCAAGGTAAATCATGAAATCGCCAGTTTCGACTTGGCTAGTGTCGTCCTCATAGTAGAGAGTTTTCAGAGTGACGAACTCTTTGTCGCCATAATCATCAAACTTTGGTCGTTGATTGCCTTTTAAGGCATCTTCGATTTGAAGTTCATGTAAATCAAAAATGTTTGCAAGTTCTTTTAGTTCTGCTGGCTCTGGATCTTTGAGTCCAACCCAGATGAAACCATATTCTTGTTGCGCCTTCTCGTACATTTCGTTGAGGGTGTTACCACTATGGCGAACTCCAGCTACGTAATAGGCGCTATCGATTAACATGTTTAGCCTAGAACCAATTCTGGAGTTTCACCTTTTGCAATCTCAATGACTTTTTCTTCAGTGAAGATTGCCGAGATGTACTTAGCTGGTGTCACATCAAACGCAGGGTTGAACCCTTCACTCTCTAATGGAGCGGTTCTGATGTTTTGGAAGTTCGTGATTTCATCGCCACTTCGCAACTCAATTTCAATGTCATCACCGTGAGCTGTGAGTAGATCTACCGTTGAGACTGGCGCGGCCACTAAGAAAGGAATTCCAGCCGCGTGACAGGCCAAAGCAACCGCAACCGAACCAATCTTGTTCGCTGAGTCCCCATTGGCTGCAATCCGGTCGGCACCAATGATTGCAAAATCGGCGAGCCCCCGCAGGATTGTGCTCGCGGCTGCACCATCTGCCTGAACTTTGTGCGCAATTCCAGCCTGAGCCAACTCCCAAGCTGTTAAGCGGGCGCCTTGCAATAGTGGTCGAGTTTCATCGGCATAAACCAACTCGATTTTTCCGCGATCGGCTAGTTCCGCAATCACACCAAGTGCAGTGCCACGTCCGCTAGCAGCTAACGCCCCAGTGTTGCAGTGCGTAACAACTCGCAGTGGTCGATCTGGTGTGTTTGCAATAACCCAATCAGCGCCAAGTTCAGCGATTTTGGAGTTGGCTGCAATGTCAGCTTCCTCAATTGCGGTAGCGGCTGCAATCACAGCACTTAAACCCTTGGAAACTTCAGGTCTGACTTTGTCGACCGCCCAAGCAAGATTTACAGCAGTTGGTCGAGCATCGCGGATAGAGTCGATGGCAGCCGATAGTTCGAGCTCGCTCCAGCCTTTGCGCTCGGCTTCAATCATCGCCAGTGCTACGCCATACCCGCCACAAACTCCCAAAGCCGGCGCCCCGCGCACAGCTAAACGCACAATCGCATCTACCAAGTCGACCGTTTCGGTGATCTCAAGGTACAAAGATTCCGTCGGAAGCAAAGTCTGATCAATCAGTTTGATGTGGTTTTCGACCCATTCAACCGCTTTTACCGACATTTCTAATCGCCTACTTCCAACTCAAAGTTAAGTTCTGCGAGGACTTGCGACACGATTGTGTAGTCGTAGCCTCTTCGCAACAAGAAATCTAACACCCGCTTTTTAGATTTATCTACCGGCAACCGCCGAAGCGATTGAAGTTTTCGCTCTGCAATCCTTAATGCAACCTCAAAGTCATCACCTGGCCGAGCTGCGACTGCTAAGTCAATTAAATCTGGCTCAATACCTTTGTGTTGTAATTCCATGCGCAAAGTTTTTGGCCCACTGCCGCGAATTGCTCGGCGCGACCGCACATACATGGCCGCGTACTCCGCATCATTGATTAATCCAACTTCAATAAAGCGATTAATTACTGGCAAATAAGTGGTTTCGGGTATTTCCCGTTCGATTGCATAGCGAACTAGCCCGGCTCGCGTCTGCGGAGCACGGGCTAGTTTCCTTAAGTAAATCTGCTTTAGATCTTCAACAGAAATATCGCTAAGCGGTTTCGGCTTCCGCATCTTCGCTTAACCCACCAACACCGAGCTTAGTTTTGATTTTCGTTTCAATTTCAACCGCAAGATTTGGGTTATCCTTCAAGAAATTACGAGCGTTTTCTTTGCCTTGACCCAACTGATCGCCTTCATAGGTGTACCAAGCGCCTGCTTTGCGGATAACGCCATGTTCAACGCCCATATCAATCAAACTGCCTTCCCGGCTAATTCCTTCTCCGTAGAGGATATCGAATTCTGCTTGCTTGAATGGTGGCGCAACTTTATTTTTTACGACCTTTACACGCGTGCGGTTACCAACAATGTCAGCACCATCTTTTAATGATTCGATTCGGCGAACGTCTAGGCGAACTGAAGAATAAAACTTCAGTGCCCGGCCACCGGTTGTGGTCTCGGGGGTGCCGAACATGACACCAATCTTTTCGCGCAACTGGTTAATGAAGATTGCTGTAGTTCCGGTGTTTGCGAGCGCACCGGTGATTTTACGAAGCGCTTGAGACATCAACCGTGCCTGCAAGCCCATGTGGCTGTCGCCCATTTCGCCTTCAATTTCTGCACGTGGAGTAAGTGCAGCTACCGAGTCAATAACAATGACGTCGAGTGAACCTGAACGCACCAACATGTCGGTGATTTCGAGTGCTTGTTCACCCGTGTCTGGCTGTGAGATAAGCAAGTTGTCGCAGTCGACACCAATGGCGCTTGCATACACCGG
>JBEAZM010000146.1:0-3554 GCA_041170125.1 Actinomycetota bacterium | reverse complement strand
TCACGCACTTTACTCATGTCTTTTAACTCGCGTTTGAGTTTTGACATTTGGTCGCGAATTCGCCGGCGATCAGTTTCGAGTTTGGTCTCACCTGGGCCACGTGTACCCACGCCACCGTTCGCTCCAGCTCGACCACCTGCCTGGCGAGACAACGCCTCACCCCAGCCGCGTAACCGCGGCAACATGTATTCCATTTGGGCAAGTGCAACCTGGGCTTTACCCTCTTTGCTACGGGCGTGCTGGGCGAAAATATCCAAAATTAACCAAGTTCGATCCACCACTTTGACTTTGAGAATATCTTCAAGCTTTCGTAACTGACCTGGCGAAAGTTCTCCGTCACAAATCACAGTATCGGCATTCGTGGCGAGCACGATTTCCCGAACTTCTTTTACTTTTCCGGAACCAATAAATGTAGCTGGGTCAGGAGCATCTCTACGTTGAATTACAGCATCAGTGATTGCACAACCCGCAGTTTCAGCCAGCCGCGCCAATTCGGTCATCGAGCGTTCGCTGTCTTCGACACTCCCCTGAGTCCAAACGCCTACTAGCACGACTCTTTCGAGTCGAACTTGGCGATACTCAACCTCAGTGATGTCTTCGAGTTCAGTCGATAGCCCTTCAACCCGGCGAAGCGAGCGACGTTCAGATAACTCGTATTCGCCTAGACTGAAATCTGGTTCTTCGAAATCGTTCGTCACTAAATCTTCCCTCGATGGCTGAGCCATTCAGATTCAAGCTTGAATTCAGCAATCAGCTCAGCCGGACCTACGAGAGTCAACTCGCCGGCAATATCAATTTCGACTGATAGCTCCCCGCCTGGCACTTCTACGCTGACAGCACACGGTAGTTCAAGTGCTGCAGTTTTCTGTGCAACTGCCGCAACCGCACATGCGCCGGTGCCACAAGAAAGTGTTTCGCCAACACCTCTTTCAAAAACCCGCATCCGATAATTGTTTGGGCTCAGCTTTTGCACATACTCAACGTTTACACCCTCTGGGAAAACTGCCGCAGGCTCCCAAATTGGCGATTGAACGAAGTCTGGCAGCGAATTCAAATCATCAACCATCACCACAGCGTGCGGGTTTGGCATAGAGACAGCAGTGGCAGATTTAGTTTCACCGTGCGTCACTGAAACTTCGCTTTCGGAAATTTCAGCCCGTCCCATCTCGACACCGTAGAGATTCTGTTCGCGCTTTTCTATCCACTTCAGGCCTGCCCTCGTAGCAATCAAGAATCGATCACCACCAACACGTCCAGTTGTGTGCAGAAAATGGCCGAACACCCGAGCCCCATTGCCACACATTTCGGCTGCCGAACCATCGCGGTTGCGGTAGTCCATAAACCATTCAGCCCTATCGGAGAGTTCTCGAATTTCAGCCTCGGCCGCAAATCGAGTGCGCACCACCCTGAGTAATCCATCGCCACCGATACCGAAGTTGCGGTCGCAAAGTGCCGAAACGAAATCGTCAGATAAATCGTGCCGACCCTCGTCGTCTACCAAAATCACAAAATCATTGCCAGTGCCATGACCTTTTAGTAAATGTAAATGCGACATGCCCTAAGCGTAAGCGAAAGCCGGTAGTTAGCGCTGCAGACTTATTGCCCGTATAACAGGTGCACACTAGCCAGCGTTTTGTCCCAGCTATGTTGGACTTTAACTTGTGCGTTAGTTTGGATTCGCTCCAACTCTGAAGGCGTTTGGATAAGTCTTATAAGGTATTTCGCAACCGCTTTATCAGACTCAAAAAGTTGGCCATCCACCCCGTGATCGATGAATTCAACAAATCCATTGCCCACTCGGCCGATTACTGGCAATCCGGTGGCACGGGCTTCGATTGCAGCTAGTCCAAAAGCTTCTTTGACACTTAACTGAATGAACAAATCAGATTCGGCATAAAGCCGCTGAAGTTCGGTTTTTGAAAGCCTGCCAACAAAAGTTACATACTTCTCAAGTCGCCAAAGTTTTACGTACTGCTTAAGTAGCAATTCGCTGATGCCCGAGCCTGCGATTCGCAATTCGATATCTTTGTACTCACGAGCGACGGCTTGCACCACTCGCAACAGCGGGAGTACCCGCTTGCGAGCAGCCAACCTGGTCGCTGTTACCAGACGCAACTTTGTGGTTGGGGTGCGTGCTTGTGGTTGCCAGTCGGTTAAATCAACCCCGTTAGGAGTTACCCACACCTTTTGTTTAGCAACTTGCTGAATTGCGGCCGCAGCAGTGGTTGAAACTGCACTTACAGAGATCTTCGAGTCCCAATCCCATATGCGATTTAGCAGCCGATAAACAAACTGGGCAAAAGTTCCCCAAATGCTATGAACGGTGGCGACGACAGGTATCTGACACTGCCGAGCTGCTATCGCGCCGTACCAAGCGAATTGAGAAAATCCACCAACGTGCAAGTGCACAACTTCAGGTTTAGTTGCAATTAAATATTCTCGAATATTTGTCAGAGCAAAAAAGTTGATGGGCAGACCAAAACTCAGTTTGCTTTCAATTCGAGTTACGTTTTCAATCACCGCGCCGGCCGTCGCCGTCAAGATTGTCACATCGTCACCAGCTCGAGACTGGGCTGCGGCCAAAGCCTGTATCTGTTTTTCGATACCGCCAAGCTTTGGTAAGTAAACGTCAGTTATATGAACGACCCGCACTGCCCCAAGATATTGGGTACAAGGCACACTACCGCCATGGCATCGATAGTCTTTTTGCACGCTCACCCAGACGATGAGGCTATTTTGACCGCAGGAACCATGCGAGCGCTGGTAGAAAACGGCCATCAGGTGCACTTAGTGGTTGCAACCAAAGGCGAAGCTGGACTAGCCGATTTGAGCGGTTCAGAATTGGGCAAGATTCGCATCCAAGAACTTCAAGAGGTCTCAGAACTTATCGGAGTGGACAACCTGTTTTGGCTTGGTTATGCCGACTCAGGCCTCGAAGGTAATAAGCGCGGATCTCGTGAAACTTTCGTTGCGGCTGATTTGGAACTTGCAGCCGAACGGTTGGCAGATTTTTGCCGATCGGTAACGGCTGACGTGCTGGTTGGCTACGACAAACAGGGTGGCTATGGCCACCCAGATCACCTAAAAGTTCACCAGGTAGCGAGTCGGGCTGCTGAGATTCTTGATATCGATATTTTTCTGGAAGCCACAGTTAGCCAAAACGCCATTCGAAGAATTGTTACCCCACTCTCACCGCTTGCCTACATCTTGCGGCAACCAGAAGCTTTAAAAATTCGCGAAGCATTTTCACCCGATTCAGAAATCGGAATTACAGTCGATATCTCAAAATTCACTAAAGTGAAAAGGCTTTCACTCGAAAAACACGCTTCTCAGCACTCTGGCGGTGAACAATTACGGACCCTCAAAGCCTTCAGTGCGTTGCCGCAATTTGTTTTCGATTTGTTGTTTAGAAAAGAGTGGTTTGTGGTTCGATGGGAGAAAAGTAACTCGAACCCCCTGCGCAACTTGGGTAAATCGAAAGAACTTTCAAGTCAAAAACGATAGTTCTACTTTTTGTGGATCTTGCCAAGTAATTTTTTTGTCACGTTTAAACC
>JBEAZM010000145.1:0-6811 GCA_041170125.1 Actinomycetota bacterium | reverse complement strand
AACGATGATCCGAGAGCAGAATTACTAGCCCGAGCTGCGGCAGCACCTCGGATTGAGCCAGAGGAGTAATCATGGTGATCCGTCGATTACAAGTCCCGGAGATTGATGTTGATGCTGCGGTTTACAGCACCACAGTCGCCGCTCAAATTGCTGAATTGCACCCACAAACTTTGCGGCAATACGACCGGCTCGGTCTGGTCTCTCCAAGTCGGACTGAGGGTCGGACGCGGTTGTATTCACTACGCGATGTTGCAAAACTAAAAGAGGTTGCTGAGATGACCGCGGCTGGAATCAACCTCGCGGGTATTCAAAGAATTTTGGAATTAGAGGCCGAGAACGATCGGCTCCGTAATCGACTAGACGAGTTAACCCGCCAGTCGAGCTCTACTGCAGTTGTGGTTTGGCGACCCCAACGACGCAGTTACTAAAAACATATCGCCGTAATTTTGGAATGATGAAAAATGAGTATGCAATTCACGGTTAAAGCCTCCGACGCATTTAGTGATGCAGTTCGGACGGCCACTAATAAAGGCAATCCCAACACCGAACCTCTGCACCTTTTAAAGGCATTGCTTGATCAAGGTGCTGATTCACTAGCGGTAGCGGTGCTTAGTGGGCTAGATGTTGATGTTTTACAACTTGGTGTGAGCGTTAGTGGCGAGCTATCAAAGCTACCCGCTGCTGCTGGCCAAGCACTTGCCCAACCTGCGGCATCGAATGAACTTAGTCGCGTCATCTATAACGCTGAGGAACTCGCCCGAGCTCGGGGCGATGAATACGTCTCAACCGAACATCTGCTGATTGCTTTGGCAAAAGCTGGAGTGACTGCCCGAATTCTGGGTGGAGTCGGAGCGGATGCGGAAGCCTTAACAACAGCGCTGCAAAAAGTCCGTGGCGATCGACGGGTCACTTCGGCTGAGCCAGAAGCGACTTTCCAAACTTTGCAAAAATTTGGTGTTGACCTAACCGAACGTGCTCGGATTGGAAAACTTGATCCAGTCATTGGTCGCGATGCCGAGATCCGGCGAGTAGTGCAGGTGCTTAGTCGCCGCACCAAAAACAATCCAGTTCTGATTGGTGAACCCGGTGTTGGTAAGACTGCTGTGGTTGAGGGCCTTGCACAACGAATTGTCGCTGGAGACGTGCCTGAATCACTGCGCGGTAAGCGGCTGATTGTTTTGGATTTGGCCGCCATGCTGGCTGGTGCGAAATACCGTGGTGAATTTGAGGAGCGGCTAAAAGCTGCGCTTGAAGAAATTGTGCAGAGTGAAGGCCAAGTAATTACCTTCATTGATGAACTTCACACGGTTGTGGGGGCAGGTGCTGGTGGTGACTCAGCGATGGATGCTGGCAACATGTTGAAGCCAATGCTTGCCCGCGGCGAATTGCGATTGATTGGCGCAACCACACTTGATGAATACCGGGAACGAATTGAAAAAGATCCCGCGCTCGAGCGCCGTTTCCAACAAGTGTTTGTGGGTGAGCCAAGTGTGGAAGACACGATTGGCATCTTGCGAGGCTTGAAAGAAAAGTACGAGGCGCACCACAAGGTTGCGATTGCGGATGCGGCTTTGGTGGCTGCTGCAACCTTGTCGAACCGGTACATCACTTCGCGGTTTTTGCCCGACAAAGCAATCGACTTAGTGGATGAGGCTGCGAGCCGGTTGCGGATGGAAATTGATTCTTCGCCGGTTGAAATTGATGAACTGCAACGCGCGGTTGATCGTTTGAAGATGGAAGAACTCGCACTTTCGAAAGAGAGTGACGAGGGTTCGGTTGCTCGGCTGGCAAATTTGCGGGCGGAGTTAGCATCGAAGCAGGAGTCCTTGTCGGCATTACGGGCACGCTGGGATTTAGAAAAGTCAGAGCTCGATCGAGTGGGCGCAATCAAAACTGAAATTGATGCTAAGCGTGGCGAGGCAGAACGTGCCCAGCGCGAAGGTAATTTCGAGGTTGCTTCGCGAGTGCTCTATGGCGAAATTCCATCGCTCGAGGCTGAACTCGAACGGGTGTCCGAGCAAGTCAAAGCCGCCGAGGCAATGGTGAAAGAACAAGTCGGCCCAGACGATATTGCGGAAGTGATTTCGGCTTGGACAGGCATTCCAGCTGGGCGCTTGCTAGAAGGCGAAACCCAAAAGTTGTTGCGGATGGAAACCGAGTTGGGCCAGCGGGTGATTGGCCAGGCAAAAGCTGTCGGCGCAGTTTCGGATGCTGTGCGGCGGGCACGGGCTGGAATTGCTGATCCAAACCGACCTACCGGTTCGTTCCTTTTCTTAGGTCCGACCGGGGTTGGTAAAACCGAGTTGACGAAGGCTTTAGGCGAATTTCTATTTGATGACGAGCGTTCAATCGTGCGCATCGACATGAGTGAATACAGCGAAAAGCATTCGGTGGCACGTCTCGTTGGAGCGCCTCCAGGTTACGTTGGATACGAAGAGGGCGGGCAGTTAACCGAGGCTGTGCGACGTCGGCCATATTCGGTGGTGTTGCTAGACGAGGTTGAGAAAGCTCATCCGGAAGTTTTCGACATCTTGTTGCAAGTACTAGATGATGGTCGACTTACCGATGGTCAAGGTCGGACCGTTGATTTTCGTAATGTGATTTTGGTTCTAACATCGAATTTGGGATCGCAGTATTTGATTGATTTAACGATGTCGCCAAGTGAGCGTGAAGCAAATGTGATGACAGTAGTTCGACAAACTTTCAAGCCAGAGTTTTTAAATCGACTCGATGACATTGTTATGTTCGATGCATTGCAACCAAACGAGTTGGCGCAGATAGTGCGAATCCAGGTTGCAAGTTTGGCTGATCGACTTGCCGATCGGCGAATAGCATTGCAAGTTTCAGATGCGGCTGTGGACTGGTTGGCGCGAAATGGCTTCGACCCAATTTATGGAGCCCGACCATTGCGGCGCTTAATCCAAACAAGTGTTGGCGATCAGCTTGCGCGCGCGGTGTTACGCGGCGATGTGGTTGAGGGCGACACAGTTGTAGTCGAGCTTGAGGGTGATGAACTGCAGGTGCGGGCTGCGTAGGCTGCGCGCATGAATGAATCGTCATGGGCACTTGTAACTGGTGCGTCAGTAGGCATTGGCCGCGAGTTTGCTTGGCAATATGCGACCCGCGGCTACAACCTTGTTTTAGTAGCGCGTACAGCTTCGGCGTTGGCGGAATTAAAAACTGAAATTCAAAATGCTTTCAATGTTGAGGTCGAAATTCTGCCTGCAGACTTGACGAACTCGGCCGAGCGTTTGGTTGTGGTTGAGCGATTGCGGGATGCAAGTCGGCCGGTTGATGCTCTTGTTAACAACGCTGGGTTGGGACTAAATCAACGGTTTGTTAGCGGCGATGTTGAGCGCGAGAAATACATGCTCGAGATTTTGGTGACTGCAGTTTTAGAGCTGAGTCATGCTGCTGCGCAGGGGATGAAGTCGCGTGGTCACGGTGAGATTGTTGTGGTTTCTTCGGTGGCGAGTTTTATTGCAGGTGGCACGTACTCGGCCGCGAAAGCGTGGGCGACGAACTTCGCTGAGGGGCTTTCTGTCGAGTTGCAGTCGGCTGGTGTGAAAGTGATGGCGTTATGCCCAGGGTTCACGCACACTGAGTTTCATCAACGGGCGGGGATTCGCAAAGCTGATGTTCCAGAGTTCATGTGGCTAGATGCCCGCGAGCTTGTGAAGACTGCGATGCGGGATTTGGACCGCGGCGTGGTTGTGAGTGTGCCAGATTGGAAGTACAAACTTTTGGTTTGGCTGGCGCGGCATTTGCCACGACGTGTGGTTCGGAATTTCGGTTTTAAATTCCGGAACAAATCTCGGCGATAACTTCCTCGAGTGTGGTTGTGGTTGAGTTTTCAAATCCCCAACCACGTAGTCGGGCCAAGTCCAGATGTGCGGGATCGCTACCGAAGTAGGTGACTGGCGCGTCGGGCCACACTGTGTTGAAGGTCGACGGCATCGCACCCTCTATGACATAGTGCTCAATTTTCACTAAGCGGTGCTTGAGGCCGAGCGCAATCTGCGGCAGCCAGTCCACCTGTTCAGCTTTTGCGGCAACAATCACTCTTTCGTTGGCCTGCAGTTGCCGTCGGAGTTCCGCTACGACGGCGGTGGCATTGCCGCCAGCCACCCGCTCTAGCCAGACGATGGTTGGACTATTTTGGAAGTGCACGGGTTGATGGTATCCCGCAGAATCCTCACAAGACGAAGAATCCTGAGCGACCGAAAACGGTCGCTCAGGATTCTTCGTCTGTGGAAGAGCACAACTATTACGCTGCTCCCATGACTGACGCCAAAGTTGCCCTCAAATCTGAAATCCTCAATAAAGCGGTTGTGCACGGAAAAGTCGTGCTCTCAAGCGGCAAAGAGGCTGACTACTACATCGATTTGCGCCGAGTCACACTGGACTCAACCGCAGCGCCACTCGTCGGCGATGTGATGCTCGAGCTCACAGCCCACCTCGATTTCGACGCCGTCGGCGGCCTCACCCTCGGCGCCGACCCTGTCGCAACCGCAATGTTGCACGCTGCAGCCAAGCAGGGCCGCAAGCTCGACGCATTCGTGGTGCGCAAATCTGAAAAAGCTCACGGTCTGCAACGCCGTATTGAGGGACCAGACGTGAAGGGCCGACGCGTGCTTGCGGTTGAAGACACATCAACCACAGGTGGCTCCGTGCTCACAGCGGTTGAAGCCCTCGAGGCCGAAGGAGCGATTGTGGTTGGGGTTGCGGTGATCGTGGATCGCGGCGCCGGTGCCAAAGTTGAAGCCGCTGGTCAGCAGTACCTTGCCGCCTACTCGCTTGATGACCTCGGTCTGTAGCCATCCACGCGTAGTCGAGTAGCGAACCGAGTTAGCGCTTAAGCGCCGCGGCTCTCGCGGCGGTGCTTGACCACTTCCCACGCGATTGGGAGGACACTCAAAAATACGAACCCGAGCAGAATTTCTTCAACATTTTGCGCCACAAAATCGACCTCGCCGAGCGCATAGCCAAGCGTGACTACGCCGATTACCCAGAACACTGCTCCGATTGCAGAATATAGGTAGAACGTGCGCGCTGACATTTTGGCCGCACCAGCAAGAGCCGTAATCAATGTGCGCACGATCGGTACGAACCGCGCCAACACGATTGCCCGAGTGCCGTATTTCTCAAAAAATTGCTGGGTTTTCTCGATGTATTCCGGCCGTAAAAACCGCGAATCTGATTTGTTGAAAAACTTCGGCCCGAGACTCGCACCAATGTGATAGCCAACGATGTTGCCGGCCACTGCGGCGGTGTACAACATTGCAAGTGCCAGCCAGAGCGGGGCATCAATCGCGCCGGTTGCAAGCAGCATCCCAGTCAGGAACAGCAGTGAGTCGCCTGGGAAAAACATCCCCACAAACAAACCGCACTCCATGAAAATGACAATAGTGAAACCAATCAGCGCCCAAGGGCCTAGTAGCTCGAACAAACCTTCTGCGCTCAACCACTCTGGTAGCAGACCTACAGGCACAAAAACCCCTTCGTTATCCACAATCGCAGAATCCTGAGCGTCCATTTCAGGTCTCTGAGGATTCTTCGTCCCGTCAGGATTCTGCGTTTTCATCAAAGCCTAGGCCACGCGGCTAGAGTTCGCCCGCAAAAGTGTGGAAATGGAGGCAGCGGTGGTCTTTTCGTCCGCGGCATTTCTATTCCTTTTCTTGCCGGCCACATTCCTCTTGCTGTACCCGATGCCGCGGCGCCTGCAGAACTATGGACTGCTCGCTGCCTCCATTCTGTTCTACCTCTGGGGCGCAGGTTCCTACATCTGGGTTATCGGCGTAGTGAGTCTGGTCTCGTGGCTGCTCGGTATGGCCATTGGCCGCAATCCCAACCGCAAACGCAGCACCATCACGATCGCAGCGGCAATCCTCGTCATCGGCACACCGCTCATTTACTTCAAGTACGCACCAGTGATTGCGGGTTATCTCAACCCAGGTGCGTTTGAAAACTCCATCATCCTGCCGCTCGGCATTTCGTTCTTCACGTTCCACGCAATCTCCTACGTGGTCGACATCTATCGCGGCGACATTGCACCGGCCCGCAACCTCAGCCACTACCTGCTCTACTTATTTATTTTCCCGCACCAAATTGCCGGCCCAATCGTCCGCTTCAGCGAAATCAAAGACGAAATTGCCGCCCGCAACCGCGCTCGCAGTGAGGACGTGATTTACGGCCTCGCCCGGTTCGGGTGGGGACTCTTTAAGAAAGTGTTTGTGGCCGACCAAGCTGGTGCAGTCGCAGACACACTCTTCGAGTACGGCTGGTTACTGAATGGCTCAACCGCATGGATTGCTGTAACGGCGTACGCTATTCAGATCTACTTCGACTTCTCTGCCTATAGCGATATGGCTCTCGGCATTGCTCGAGTATTCAATTTCCATTTCCCGGAAAACTTCACCGGCCCATATCGGGCTCGGAGCGCCACAGAATTTTGGCAACGCTGGCACATGACACTGTCTCGCTGGTTCCGCGACTACGTTTACATTCCTTTCGGCGGCAACCGCAAAGGCAAGGTGCGGGAGTACGCAGGGCTTTTACTCACATTTGCACTCACTTCGCTTTGGCATGGTGCGAACTGGAACTACCTCGTGTGGGGTGGCATGTGGTCAGGCCTACTTCTTTTTGAACGCATCACAGGATTACGCAAAGTCCAAAAGCTACAAATGCTTGGTCGCGGTTTCATGATTCTGTTCATTATTTTCAGTTGGGTGCCATTCCGCATTAGCGACATGAGTGAAGTTACTGAGATTTGGTCATTGCTGCTCAGCCGAGAATTCGGTCCACTACATCC
>JBEAZM010000144.1:0-2901 GCA_041170125.1 Actinomycetota bacterium | reverse complement strand
GCTCCAAGCACAATATCTAACGGTAAGTTTTTAAACTCCAAACTGACAGATCAATTCTTGATTGATTCACCGCTACATACCGCTGTTGATGCCTTGCAAGGGCGGGCTGGAATCACAGTCTTAGTAGATCCAGCGACAGTGGTTGATGCAGTTCGGATTTCAAATGGTGGCAGCTATTTGGATGGTCTGAATTTTGACAGTGCAACTCAGAGTGCTGCCGCGAACTGGTTCACAAAATTACAAGCCACACTTTCAGCAAATAGTTTTTATTACTTGCCCTATGCCAATGCAGATTTGAACGGCTTGTGGTTTAAGAATCAGGAAGCTTTAGCTGCAGCGGCTGCTCAAACTTTGGATCTGGATGTCGCGGCCTTACCGGCGGCGGCTGGTCAAGCTGTCGTGCCACCACGCGGGGATTTTTCAACCGGTGTGTGGCAAAACCATGGTGCCGAATTGCCGGAGCTTCGGATTCTAAGTTCCAAGCGTTACACCGCTACAGATTTGACAGTTACGCCAGCTGGCGTGGTTGAAACCATCGCTGGCACTAACTCATTAGTTTTCGATAAAGCGGCCAGCGATACTTTTACGTTTGCACTTACTGAAAAACGTGGAGTGATTGCGCGGCAAGCTCTGCTAGCTGAAACACTTTTTGTCGCTTTAGAACGTCCGAGTGATGCTCGGGTTCTTGTAGTAAAACCAAACTTAGCTAAGAGCACACTGGATTTGGCGAACACCAACCAGACTTTGAATGCACTTGTCGTGCCGTGGATTGAACCAATATCGGCTCAAGCCGCGCTCGAAACAATTCCGACCACAAGTCGGGTGCGTACCTCGGAACGAGTGCTGCCGGTTTTCAAACAGAGTACGTTGGAGAATCTTTGGAGTATCAATCCAGTGCAACGTTCGTATGCTCCCGTGATTTCAGGTTCCATCCACGGTGCCGAACTTTGGGCAGCCATGGCGCGAACGGTTTCGGCTGAACATCCAAACAAAAGCACCGAAAATAAATTCCAAAAAGCGGCCTACAACTTTTCCCAAAACTTAAGAAAATCAATTCGGATTGTCTCCGCTGGCAGTGTGGCTTTTGCGAGCGAATCAGGCGTTGTCCCAATCACGATTGAGAACAATTTTTCAGTCCCGGTCACAATCCGCTTGCAAACCACAGGTGTGCCGACCGTACGCGTGGTGCCGAGTGAGCTTGATGCCATCACGATTGAACCTGGAAAACGTAAAAGTATTGAGATTCCGACTGTGTTGCGCGGGTCTGATGTTGCTTACTTAGAAATTCAAGTAGTGAGCTTGAGCGATACCGATTTAGGCGATGCCGTCCGAATCCAGTTGACGTCCAGCGCGTACTCAAAAATTGCTAGTTACGTGGTTTATGGCGCAGTGGCGTTGTTGTTGATTTTGATTGTGAATAACAATCTAAAACGGTTCCGAAAGCCTAAAGTCAACCCATGAGTGTGATTCGCAACAGCGCCTATATGGCTCTAGGGACTGCTGTTTCTCGCGTCACTGGGGTTTTGCGGGATGTCGCAATGACTGCAGCTCTGGGTTTTTATGTCCTGAGTGATGCATACTCACTTGGCAATACTTTGCCAAACATCATCTACATTCTGATGGTTGGCGGGGCTTTGAATGCAGTTTTCATTCCGCAGCTCGTTCGCCACATGCAAGATGATTCAGATGCCGGCAAAGCGTTTGCGGATAGATTGCTTACTGCAACCGGCAGTATTTTGTTAGCTCTTTCGATTGTAAGTGTTTTGCTCGCACCGTTCATTGTTCAGCTTTATAGCCCATCCAACATGAGTCCTGAACAAGCTGATCTTGCAGTGACTTTTGCTCGCCTGTGTCTCCCCCAAATTTTCTTCTACGGTGCTTACACAATGCTGCAACAAGTTTTAAATGCTCGTGGCAAATTCGCTGCGGCGATGTTTGCTCCCGTCGCAAACAATCTTGTCGCTATTACAGTTTTCTTAGTTTTTATTTTTGTGATGCAAGCTGATGCTTCCAACTTGGCAAGCCTCACTCCAAATCAAATTTGGTGGCTTGGAGCCGGTACAACCGCAGGTGTGGTTGTGCAGGCGCTGGTTTTATTTCCACCGCTTTTGCAATCGGGTTACAAGTTCAATCTCCGTTTTGATTGGCGAGGCAGCGGCCTTGGTAAAGCTGCCAAACTCGCAACCTGGACTCTCGGACTGGTGCTTGCGAATCAAATTGCTTACATTTTCATTACGCGGATCGCTACCGCCGCAAACCTCGCGGCCGAAGCCAGTGGCGCCACCCCAATCGGCTTAACCTCTTACCAAAAAGCACATCTAGTCTTCGTATTGCCACATTCGTTGATTGCTGTATCTCTTGTGACAGCGCTACTTCCAATGATGTCGCGGTTGGCGCACGCAGGTGAGTTTGCAAAACTCGGTAGCGAAATCTCCCGCCATGCCAGCCTGCTCTTAACTGCGATGGTGCCAATTGCCGTCCTGCTGTTTTTGACTGGTGAAAATGTCGCGCAACTTTTGTTCGGCTACGGCGCTGCTGGTGTTGATGCTGCCCGCGCAACTGGCAATGTGATTGCGTACATGGCAATCGGACTGCCGGCCTATTCGCTGGTTTACGTTTTGTACCGTGCTTGGTACGCCCAAGAAAACACCCGCACACCGTTTTTTATCGCAGTGATTTTGAATGTATTAAACCTCGCAATCGCAATCCCACTTGCAGATGCCGTCGATAATTCTTTCAAAGTTGCAAGCCTTGGACTTTCATATTCGATTGCATACTCTCTAACTGCGGTTGTGGCTTGGCTTTGGTTGCGCCGAACTGGAATTGAGCTTTCGACTCGTGCCACCGTTTTTGAACTCACCAAAGTGGCAGCTGCCGCTACCGTCGCAGGACTCATTGTCT